>JBKPNV010000074.1:0-7825 GCA_046732795.1 Acidobacteriota bacterium | reverse complement strand
CGAACAGCTGGTCGAGATTCAGGCCGTGGCGGTGGTGGACTAATGATTCTGTGGTCCACGGTCCTCTGGTCCTCGGCCGCGCCGCCGCGGGACCAAGGACCTGCGAACCAGGGCGGAGCGGGCACTCAGGCCCAGGGACCCAGTACCCGACTCCGCGGAAACCGAAGGTGCTCCAGCCGGACCAATTGGCAGTCTCAGTTCGGCTGTTTGGCCTGCTCAACCGCACTGCCGAAGATCGCTTCTTCGACCGTGAACGACCAATCGAGGTTTGCCGATTCGACCGAGATTTGGAACGCGCGCGGATCCTCGGCGACGTAGGCCGTGCCCTCTCCGGGGCCTGTTGCGTCAACGGTTTCGTGGAGATCACGGCCGCTGATGGCGCTCTGAAGAATCAGCCGGAACGTCCCAGCCCCCTGAGGAGCCTCGTTTTTCGTCTGCCAGTGCATCCGCAACGCCCCCGTAAGCCCGATGAACGATTCGGTCTGGGAGTTTCCACGGCCGGACCATTCGCCGAGGTTCTTCCACGCCACGACTTGCTCTTGAGCAGGTTTGGGTGGTGGCGCTGCGCACGCCACCGTCACGAGCGCAACCACGACGGGCACCGTGACAGCGGGGCGGATCATCCAGCGGCGTGGGGGCACGGGATTCGCCACGTCAGGCATTGTAGCGTGGAGGATTTCGGGCCTTTCCATGTGCATTTCCTTCGCGTGCCGGCCTCTCTCCCGAGTTGCCGGGGCTGGAAGACCGCTGCGCTGCCAAAGGATTTATGCTCAAGGTAGGTATTGCACCGCGCGTGAGTTGGCGCTATGTTCACGCAGCCGTCCACCCGCTGCACACTCACCGAGAGGTGGGCCTGCTTATGGAAGACAAGACGATGACTGAAGACACTCCCAAGAACGTCTCACGGCGCAATTTCATCAAGGGCGTTGTCGCTTCTGGAGCTGTGGCGTCATCAGCAGCCTATTTGTGGCGCTCGTCGGCGCTGCTTGGCCAGCAGCCATCCGCGCCAGGAAGCGTTGAACGTCTGATCACGTTAACCGTCAATGGACGCGATCGGCGTGTCGACGTGTTGAAGCAGGAAACGCTGGCGACGACACTGCGCTACAAGCTGGGACTCACCGGCACCAAACTCGGATGCGACCGCGCGGAATGCGGCGCGTGCACCGTTCTGGTCGACGATGTGCCGCACTACTCCTGCTCGATCCTGACGCACGCGGTACGAGGAAAGAAGATCGTCACCATCGAGGGGCTGGCGGCGGCCGACGGGACGTTGCATCCGGTGCAGCAGGGCGTCATCGACGAACAGGGATTCCAGTGCGCGTTCTGCATGTCGGGGTTCGTGATGGCCACCGTCGGCTATCTCAAGACGAACCCGAATCCGACCCGCAAGCAGCTCGCGCACGGGATTTCCGGCAACCTCTGTCGGTGCCAGGACTACGACAAGATTCTCACTGCGATGATGCGCGGTGCTGAGAACATGCGGAAGGCGTGATCATGGCTGAACAGAAGCTCGTGGGACAGAACTATGTGGTTCCCGACCTGGTCGCAAAGGTCACCGGCCAGTCCAAGTACGCCGAGGACTTTCGCGCCGAGGGGATGCTCTTCACCAAGCTCCTATTGAGTCCCTTGCCGCACGGACGCGTGAGGCGCCTCGACGTGAGCGCAGCGCTGGCGATGCCTGGCGTGAAGGCGATTGTCACCGCTGACGATCTGCCGAAGCCGTCCGACTCGATCAATGACAACGGCCAGGTGATCTTCGCCAATCTCGATGGGGAAGTGGCGCTGACCAACGAGCCGGTCTACCAGGGCCAGCCGATTTTGGCGGTCGCCGCGGTTGACGAGGTCACCGCCGCCGACGCGATCGAGAAGATCGTGATCGACTACGAGCCGCTGCCATTCACCGTCGATCCGCTCGTGAGCCTTCGTCCCGGAGGTCCCAACGCCAGACTGAAAGGCAACTACTGGTTCATCCCGCCACCGGCGCCGCCTGCCCCGGCCGGCGCGGGCGGCCAGGCACAGAGCCCACCGCGTCCCGAGGTTCGCGAGATCAAGTGGACGCCGACAGAGGCGGCGGAATTCGACGGCGGCCGTTTGCCGATGATGGAGGACGCGCCGGAAAAATGGTCGTACGGCGACCTCGATGCCGGCTTCAAGGATGCCGCGCTGGTGCTCGACGAGACATACGTCACACCGGACACCAGCCACCAGACGCTCGAAACGCGAACCGTGATGGCGTACTGGCAGAACGGCAAAGTACATGTCTACACCGGTACGCAGAGCACCGCCCAGACGGTCACCGGCGTCGCGCGATGGGTCGGCGTCGATCCTGAAAATGTCGTCGTCGTCAGCGAGTACACAGGCGGCGGCTTCGGCAGCAAGATTACGGGCGCCATTTCGCTCCTCATCCCGGTGCTGCTGGCGAAGAAGGCGAATGCTCCCGTGATGATGCGCATCAGCCGTGAGGAAGAGCACTACATCGGCCGTGGCCGTCCCGGGGTGCGCGGGCGGATGAAGATCGGCTTCTCCAAGGAGGGCCGCATCCTCGCGCTCGACATGATGTCGGTCAGCGACAATGGTCCGTTCGAGCGGCAGGGCGACTGCAACAACACGGGCGTGATCGCGTCGCTGGCGTATCAGCCGCAGGCGATGCGCTTCCGGGGCGTGTCGGTGCTGACGAATACGCCGCCGCGCGGGCCCCAGAGTCAACCAGGTGGCACGCAGTCACACATGTTGATGGAGCCGGTGCTGTCGAAAGCGGCGCGCAAGCTCGGGATCGATCAGGTGGAGATCCGCCGCATCAACGCGCCGGCGGGAAAGGCGTTGTTTGGCCCGCCGGCTGGTGCCAAGGCGGTCAGGCAGTACACCACCAGCGCGTTCGTCAAGGAGGCGCTCGACAAAGGCGCCGCCTTGTTCAAGTGGGACGAGCGCAAGCAGCAGAGCGGCAAGCGAAATGGCTCGAAGGTGCGCGGCGTCGGGGTCGCGGTGAGCACGTACAGCGCCGGCTCGGTGGGGTTCGACGGCCTGTTCGTGATCAAGCCCGACGGCAAGCTGTATGTCCAGTCAGGGATCGGGAATCACGGGACCGGTTCGGTCAGCGACTGCCATCGCGTGTCGGCGGATCTCCTCGGCATGCCGTGGGAGAAAGTCGTGATCGCCTTCGGCGACACGTCAAAGAATCTGCCGTGGACGTGCCCGAGCGGCGGCAGCCAGACGATCCACGCGATGACGCGCGCGGCGCATGCCGCAGGCATGGATGCGGTAAAGAAGCTGCAGGAGATCGCCGCAAAGGATCTGGGCGGGCGGCCCGAAGATTACCAGGTCGCCGGCGAGCGCGTGTTCCGCAAAGGTGGCGGCGCCGGCATGACCCTGGCCAAGGCGGCAGAGCGTGCCATCGCACTTGGCGGCACCTACGATGGTCATGAACTGCCGACAGACATCAACCGGTTCACGAAAACGTCGGCGACGGCGCTCGCCGGCCAGGGTCTCATGGGCGTCGGCAAGGACAACTACCCGCATGATGGACAGTCACGATCGTTCGTCGCGGGATTTGCCGAAGTCGAAATCGACGTCGAAACGGGCAAGTACTACATCCTCGACTATCTGGCGGTTGCCGACGTCGGTACCGTCATTCACCCGCGCAACATCGGTGGCCAGATCCTGGGGCGCTCGATGCTCGGCATCGGTCACGCGATCAGTCAGAAGTGGGTCTACGACCAGCAGTACGGCGTGGCGCTGGCCAGGCGGTTCCATCACAACCGGCCGCCGACGATTCTGGACGCGCCTGAACACATGGAGTGGGCGACGGTGGATCTGCCTGACCCGGAAACGCCGGTTGGCGCCCGTGGCATCGGCGAGCCGCCGGTCGGTGCCGGCGCGTGTGCAGTGATGAATGCCATCAGCGATGCGCTGGGAGACGAAATCTACCAACGCGCGCCGGTGACGCTCGACATGATTCTGACAGCCCTGGAAGCGGGCCGGCCAACGACCGAGCCCCTCACTGCGCATATTTAGGAGAAGGAGAACGATCATGGCCGTGATTCACGATGTGATACCGGCGTTCGAGCTCTTTCAGCCTGAGAGCACCGGTGATGCAGTGACGCTCCTCAACCGGTACGGCGCCAACGCCTGGGTTATGGCAGGTGGGATGGATTCCTTCGATTGGCTGAAGGATCGCATCAAGCGCCCGAGCGTCGTCATCGATTTGAGCCGTGTCCAGGATCTGCGCGGCATCAAGGAGAACAATGGCGGTCTCGAAATCGGCGCAGGCACGACACTGACCGAGGTTGTGCGCGATCCGCTGGTGCGTGACAAGTTCGCGTTGCTGACGCAGGCCGCCGAGCTCGTGGCCTCGCCGCAGATCCGCAACCAGGGGACGATCGGCGGCAACGTGACACAAGACACGCGGTGCTGGTACTACCGGGCCGGGTGGTCGTGCTATCGGGCGGGAGGCAACATCTGTTACGCCGATACGCCAACGGCGATCAATCGCGAGCACGCCATTCTCGGTGCCGACCGCTGCGTGGCGGTCAACCCGTCCGACACGGCGCCGGCACTCGTCGCACTTGATGCGCAGATGGTCATCCAGAGCGCAAGCGGTGTCCGCGTCGTCAATGCCGAGGACTACTTCATTGGCCCGAGCGTCGACATCACGCGTATGACGGTGTTGGCACCCAACGAGCTCCTGACGGCGATCCGGATCCCCTCGACGTGGGCCGGTGCACGGTTTTACTTCGAGAAGGTGCGCGACCGGAATGTGTGGGACTTCCCGCTGCTCAACGTCGCGTCAGCGACCAAGTACGCAGGCGGCACCATCCAGAGCATCCGCATCGTCATCAACGCCGCGGCGGCACGGCCGCTGCGACTCCACGCGGTGGAGGACGCCGTTGTCGGCAAGCCCAGAAGCGAGCAGACGGCGGACCTCGCCGGTCAGATCGCTATTCAGGGGGCGCAGGCGCTGCGCTACAACGGTTACAAGATCCCGTTGATGCGGAACCTCGTCAAGCGGGCTATTCGCGGTAACGGCAGCGATACGTAGCGCGGCTCCGCCTCGCTGCGTGCAGTGTCTTCTGCCCGCGCTCGGTGCGGGCGCGCCGTCTTGACCGGGGAAGATCGAACCATCTTGCGATGAAACGAGGCGGGCAAACCGTGTCGTTCTGCAGGCCTATATGGCGGGGGTGATACATGGATTTCGTAAAGTGGGGCATGAATCCCTGGGGACAGAACATCCTCACTCACGTCTCGTGGACGCTGTTCTGGGCATCGCTCGTCGCGGGCCTCATGTTTCTCGTGGCGCATGGCAGCTACATGCTGCTGTCGGCGCATCGCAAGCGACCTGAGACCGAGACCGACCGGCTGGAGGCCGCCTACCCGAATCTCCCCGCGCGCGTCGAGCGACACTCTCCGATGGCGAGGCTCTTTCACTGGGTGATGGCCGCCGCGATGTTCGTGCTGTTGTTCACAGCATTCCTGCCGGTCGTCGGCGTGAAGATCGCCTGGGTCAGCTGGCACTGGATGGCCGGTCTCGTACTGACGGGCTCGATCCTGTTCCATATCGTTCACGCCTCGTTCTGGCTCGACTTCTGGTCGATCTGGGTTGGCCCGAAGGACATCCCCGAGATCAAGGCTGAAGTCCTGCGTGAGCTCGGCCAGGACGTGCCCGGGCCAAAATCGGGCAAGTACCCGCTGGGCAACCGGCTGTATCACATGGCGATTGTGGTCGCCGCGTTATCCGCCGTGCTGACCGGCGTGTTGATGATGTCACGCGTACGAACGCCGATCTTCACGCGTAATCCCTACCTCTTCAGCGACGGAACCTGGGGCGTGACCTACGTCGTGCACGGTCTGGCGGGTGTAGGCCTTGTTGGCCTCGTTATCGCCCACGTCTACTTTGCGGTCCGGCCCGAGAAGTGGTGGATTACCAAGTCGATGCTCCTCGGCTGGATTACACGACGACAATATCTCGAGCATCACGAACCGGAGCGCTGGCGCGTCGCGAATCCGCCGACGAGCCGATGAGGCGAACACTCTTTCTGTGGCTCATCGGCCTGATCGCGCTGGCAAGCATGCCGGTGCGTGTGTCGACGCAGGGGGGCAGCTATCCGATCACGCTGATCGCACCGGGTAAAGGCCCGTTCACATTTCCACCGGGCTATCAGACACCGTGGGACAAGATCGACATCATGGTCACGGAGAAGATGTCTGCCAATCTCTTCGTGCTTCATGGATCGCAGGGTCTCGATCCGGCGCATCCCGATGCGTCGGGTGGCCGCGCGCTGGTGCTGTTCGGATCCGACGGCGTGCTGATGGTCGACACGCAGAATCGACAGGTCGCCGACAAGACTCTCAAAGCGCTCCGTTCATTCACCGACGCGCCGATCACGGTGTTGGTCAACACGCACATTCACAGCGACCACACGGGCGCCAATGCGTTTTTCGCGAAGCAGGGCGCAATGATCTTCGCGCAGGAGAATCTTCGCAACGAAATGCTGCGGCCGCCGGCGCGCGCCAACGGCCAGCCGGCTGCGGCGCCCGACATGGCTGGCATACCGGTCGTGACTTACAGTTACGACCAGGCTACTGTCGGCCAGCCCGCAGTGACTCTTCACATGAACGGCGAAACTGTGGACTTCATCCCGATGATGCCGTCTCATACCGCCGGTGACACCATCGTCCGCTTCCGTACGGCTGATGTGATCTACATCGAAGATTTCTACCGTAACTTCGGCTACCCGTTTGCGGACCAAGCCAATGGCGGATCGCTGAGAGGCATGCTCGAGGCAGTCGACCTCATCGAGAAGCTGGCCGGTCCCACAACCACGCTCGTCCCCGGTCATGGGACGCTGGTGAAAAGAGGTGATCTGCTTCCGTATCGGGCCATGCTCGTTGACATCATGGCCAAAGTGAAGACGCTGCGCGATCAAGGCAAGTCGCTGACGGAGGTGCTGGCCGCAAACCTGACTGCGCCGTACGACGAGACGACGCTGGGGGACACGCAGGCGAGCAAGGACCGTTTCATCACCGAAGCCTATGACGAGGTGAAGGACTTCCCACCGATCGTAGACGGCAAGCGTACCATGCCGATCCATTAATACTTTTCCATCGCCGTAGAGCGAGGCTTCAGCTCGCGCAGTCATTGGACGCGTGGGGCTTCCACCTTCGCCGAAGGCTATGGCGGACAGGAAAGCCCCCGCTCGACGTTATTGTGGAAAAGCGTTTCATTTGACACGGCGGCACAAGCTCTGCGCTAGAATGCGCCCGTGTGGCGGCCACTCCTGGCGCTCGCGTTTGGCCTGACGCTTGCCCTGGCGCTCGACCAGATCGTCCGGGTGCTTCTTCCGCCTGAACTGACGGGTGAGAGGCACTGGTATCTCAACACGGTGGAGTACCATCCAATTCTTGGGTGGTCGGGTCACCCCAACTACGTCGAGACGAACGACGGAATTCACATCCAGACCAACTCGCTTGGGTACAGAGACCGGGAGCCGGTGGACGTGTCTGGCGGCGAGAAATCCCGTGTGCTCTTCCTCGGTGATTCATTCACCTGGGGTGACGAAGTCAGATCCGAGGACCGGTTCAGCTCTCTCCTTGAAGCTTCGTGCGGTTCGCTCTGCGATCGTCTTCCGCCGATCCACGCGATCAACAAGGGAATCATCGGGTACGGCACGGCCCAGTCCTTCCTGCAGTATTTGCTGACCCGGCACGAACATCCGTTCGACATCGTCATCCTGGCTCTGTTCACGGGGAATGACCTGACCGACAACGCCGCCGTGGACAGCGCGAGCGGTCCCCGGCCACGGTTGATTCGTTGCGATCCTGAGAGCACCGG
>JBKPNV010000073.1:0-36513 GCA_046732795.1 Acidobacteriota bacterium | reverse complement strand
TCGACGCACGGCATGCCTCGGAACGCGAAGCTCGAACGGAAGCGCTGGAGTCCGGGGTTCCATGAGCCTTCATACAACGCGTCGAGGATATCGAGCCAGCTCTCCACGCAAGAGCTGACGGATTAGCAATATGCCAGCCAGTGGCAGCTGCATGGGCATCATCCTTGCCACGCCACACGACGTGCTCACCGCCGATTCACCCGCAGCCAGCCACGTCGTTCGTGACATCCCGCCATCAGCGACCGATTCGAGTCGCCTCGCGACTCTGGAATGGCTGGTCACGAACGGACTCGGTGGCTATGCCTCCGGCACGCTCGGCGGTGTATTGATGCGCCGCTATCATGCGCTGCTGGTCGCCGCGCTTCCCGCGCCAGTGGGCCGGATCGTTCTCGTTTCGCGACTGGACGAGCGAGTGCGCCTGACGGGCGGAGAAATCGGATGGCTCAGCCGACCGGAGAGTCCGTCGAAGGTCACGACGCATTTCCAATTGGTCGGCGGCCTGCCCGTATGGACGTATGAACTCGACGACACGACGGTCGTGAAACGCCTGATCATGCCGCGGCTGCAGAACACGGTGCTCGTGAGATATACGGTAACGCGTGCGCGCGCGCCGATCCGACTTGGGATCCGGCCCCACCTGCTGGCGCGGCCGCACGAGGCGGCGGTCGACTACGCGCTGCCGGATTCGCCGGTTCTGGTGGCGCGCGGCGGATACCTCGAGGCGACGCTCGACCCCTCGCTTCCTCCGCTCGTGCTCGTTCTGAAAGACCACGAGTCCGCCTTTACGCTGCATCCTGAGATCACGAAGGACGTGCCATATCTCCTCGAACGGCAGCGTGGCTACGCATCCGTCGGTGATACATGGAGTCCCGGCTACTTCAAGCTCGATCTGGCAGAAAGCGAACAGGCCACCTTCATTGCGTCGACCGAGAACGCTGCCGGCCTGATGGCTGTATCGACCGACGAGTCATTGAACACCGAGATGCAGCGCCGTTCGCGTCTGCTCGCGATGGCGGGACCGGCCAGCTCGAACGGCCTGCGCGCCGAGCTCGTTCTGGCCGCCGATCAGTTTGTGATCGAACCGGCCACGCGCACGGCCGAGACGACGCTGGCTCGCGCCGCCGGTGTGGAAGCACGCAGCGTGATCGCAGGCTATCACTGGTTCACGGACTGGGGGCGCGACACCATGATCAGCCTCGAAGGTCTCACGCTCTGCACAGGCCGGAGCTCTGAAGCTCGTGGCATCCTGTTGACGTTTGCCCGCCATCTGCGCGATGGCCTGCTTCCAAATCTGTTCCCCGAGGGCAATCAGGAAGGCCTCTACAACACTGCCGATGCGACGCTCTGGTTCTTTCACGCGATCGATCGCTACGTGACCGTTACAAACGATGGCGATACGCTGCGCGACCTCCTGCCGGCGCTCAACGACGTCGTGCAGCGACATCTGGCCGGCACGCGATTCGGTATTCGCGTGGATCATGACGGGCTGCTCACACAGGGGGCGGAGCATCTCGCGCTCACGTGGATGGATGCCAAGGTCGGCGATTGGGTCGTCACGCCTCGCCGCGGCAAGACGGTCGAGATAAACGCGCTGTGGTACAACGCGGTGCGACTGCTGTCGAATTGGAATCGCGCGTTCAAAGGCGACTCGTCTCATCTGGATGCCGTCGCGGACCGGACGCGGGAGGCGTTCAACCAGCGGTTCTGGTATGCGGACGGTCGCTACCTCTACGACCTGGTTGACGGGCAAGCAGGTGACGATGCGTCGCTGCGGCCGAATCAGATCTTCGCCCTCGCCTTACGGCACCCCGTGCTCGAGGAGCGGCGCTGGCAGCGCGTCGTGGACCTCGTCGCCGAACATCTGCTGACGCCGTACGGGTTACGCACGCTCGATCCCGGCCACAAAGATTTCAAAGCGCAATACTTTGGTGATCTTCGAGCACGCGATGCCGCGTATCACCAGGGGACGGTGTGGGCGTGGCTCATCGGGCCGTTCATCGACGCATGGCTGCGCGCGCACCCCGAGCGGCGCCAGGCCGCGCGTTCGTTTCTCGCCGCGTTCGATAACCATCTCAGCGACGCCTGCGTCGGGACGATCAGCGAAGTCTTCGACGCCAGCGAACCGTACGCCGCGCGTGGCTGTATCGCGCAGGCATGGAGCGTTGCCGAGGTGTTGCGGTCGTTCGTCGCCCTTGACGGCGCGTTACCAGGTGCGAGCGGCAATGCGTCCTGAGGCCGCTGTTGCCGCGCACCCCCAGCTTGGTGCCGTCGTCGGTCAGGACCGGGTCGACTTCGCGGTGTGGGCGCCTGCACATCGCGACGTGGCGCTCGTCCTGGAAGGAAACGACGACGTCCGTATGGACCGACGCGACCATGGGTACTTCGTCGCGACAGTATCGGGCGCGCGCCACGGACAGCGATACTGGTATCGCCTCGGCGAGCAATTGCGTCCGGATCCCGCGTCGCGCTTTCAACCGGACGGGCCATTCGGGCCGTCCATGGTCGTCGATCCCAATGCGTTCAGTTGGCGTGTCGGCGACTGGTCCGGCGCCGCACCGCGTCATCGGCAAGTCGTCTACGAGCTCCACATCGGCACGTTTACCCGCGGCGGGATCTGGGCAACAGCCTGCGAACGGCTGTCTCACCTGGCTTCCATCGGCGTGACGACGCTCGAGGTGATGCCGATCGCCGAATTCGACGGCCGGTTTGGCTGGGGATACGACGGAGTGTTCCTCTTCGCGCCTTTTCACGGGTATGGCACGCCCGACGATGTGCGTCACTTCGTCGATGCGGCACACGGGGCCGGTCTGGCGGTGATTCTGGACGTGGTCTACAACCATCTCGGTCCGTCCGGCAACGTGCTCCTCGAGTTCAGCCGGTCGTACTTCGCGGAGCATGTGACCGAGTGGGGTCAGGGCTTCAACCTGGACGGCGAGTCTTCCGGCCCTGTCCGGCACTTCATGCGCGAGAACGTACGCCACTGGCTGCAGGAGTACCGTTTCGACGGTCTTCGCTTCGATGCGACGCAGGCGCTCGTCGATCGATCGCCGACACACATCGTCCACGAGCTGACCGACCATGGCCGCGCGGCGGTTGCGCCGCGGCGAATCTTTGTCTCGGCGGAGAACGAGTCCCAGGACACCTCACTCGTACGCCGCGATGACACCCATTCCGGTGTTGACAGCCTGTGGAACGAAGACTGGCACCACTCAGCCATCGTTGCGCTGAGCGGGCGTCGTGAAGCCTATTTCACGGACTATCGCGGAACCGCGAACGAATTTGCGGCGATGGGCCGGTGGAATCTGTTGTACCAGGGGCAGTGGTATTCATGGCAGAAGCAGCGGCGCGGCACCGATTCCCGCACACATCCGCACGCGGCCTTCACCTGCTTTCTCGAGAACCATGATCAAGTCGCCAATACCGGCAGCGGTCGTCGTCTTCATCAAATCGTCGACCGTGGCAAGTGGCGCGCGCTCTCGACACTCCTTCTGCTGGGTCCATCGATCCCGCTGCTGTTTCAGGGTCAGGAGGAAGCCGTCGAGCAGCCGTTCACCTACTTCGCGGATCACAAACCGCCGCTGGCCGATCTGGTGCGTCGCGGCCGTCTGGAATTCCTGGCGCAGTTTCCGTCGCTCAAGTCACCCGAGATCGCTGATCGCATTCCCTCGCCGTCCGACGAGCGGGCGTTCGAGGCGTGCCGCCTGGACTGGCGCCGCACGGCTGCCGGGCAGGAGGCGCGACACCTGTACGAGGATTTGCTGGCATTGCGCCATAGCGATCCCGTCCTCTCGGCGCTTGGCACGCCAGAGGTTGCTGTCGAGACCTCCGCGCCGACGCCGGAGATCGTGCTGCTTCGGTATACCGCAGGCGGTCGGACTCTCTTGCTGATCATCAACCTCGGGCCACGGACTCAATTCGCCATGAACGATCCGATCGTTGCCCTTTCACCGCCGCTCCGATGGCAGCTCGTTCTCAGCAGTGAGCACCCGAAGTACGGTGGCTCGGGCGTCGTTGACTCGTTCGGCGACGGCTGTTGGGATTTGCAGGCGCACTGCGCCGGGCTCCTGCGCGGCGACTAGGACTCTCGACGACAGCGAATGAGCGTCCAGATTCGCGGCCTGTTGACCTTGCGCATGGATACCGGCCGAAGAGACGTACGTGCGAGCAATCGCTGAGCGTCGAGGTCGGTCCTGAAGCCGAGGCGAGCCGTCGCCAGTGGAGAAATCAGTCGCTCGAGTTTTGCAAGAATTGGAATCTCGCTCAGGAAGTGGTTGAGCAGCACGATCTCGCCACCCACTCGACAGACGCGGCGCATTTCGCGAAGAACGGCAAGCGGATCGGGAACGACGCTGATGACGTAAGCGGCATAGACCACATCGAATGACTCGTCGGGAAAGGCGAGCTTCGCCGCGTCCATGTGGAGCAGCTGAATGTTGCGGCGCGCTGTGGATTCGATCTGCTTGATCGCCTCGCGAAGCATCGGTTCCGACACATCGATGCCAGTCACTTTGCAATCAGGCGGATAGAGCGGTGCGGTCAGCCCGGTTCCAATGCCGATTTCGAGAATTTCATGTCCTGGCCGCAGCGGCAGTTCACGCATCGCTTCGCGCCGGCCTGCGTGAAAGATCGGTCCACACAGCTGGTCGTAGAACGACGCGCACTGAGCGTAGAGCCGTTCAGTGACACGTCCGTCGAGGCTTGCCACCGAGAGCGCATCATTGACGCCAGCCGAGCCATCACCCATCGGAGGTTTGGCCGTGCATGATGCGATCCGGCGGTCTATAGATCCGCCGCTACCTGTTGCGTGCGCGTAGAGCACAGGCTTCAGCGGGCGCAGCGGCGGGTGTAAGAGACCCGCTGCTACGGGCATTCGGCTTGCGTCAGCCGAAGACGAGGTGCCCGATGCCGAGACGCAACGCCGGACCAGTCAAATACGCGATCGTTGGCCTGGGACATATTGCTCAGGTGGCGGTCCTCCCGGCGTTCGCCCACGCGCGCCGCAATTCCCGTGTCACCGCGCTCGTCAGCGACGATGCGACCAAGCGGAAGTCGCTCGGGAGAAAGTATCGGATTGAGGCCACATTTCCCTACGACGACTACGAGACTTGTCTCGAGCAGGTCGATGCCGTGTATATCGCGCTACCCAATTCGATGCACGCGGAATACACGATTCGCGCGGCCAACGCCGGCGTCCATGTGCTCTGCGAAAAGCCGATGGCGGTGACGGTTGACGAGTGCGAGCGCATGATCGAGGCCTGCCGCGAAAACAACGTCAAGCTGATGATCGCCTATCGCCTGCATTTCGAAGAGATGAACCTGAAGGCGGTCGACCTCGTTCGTCGCGGTCGTATCGGCGAGCCGAAGTTCTTCAATTCGTCCTTCTCGATGACTGTGCAGGCAGGTGATATCCGGACGAAGAAAGAGCTTGGCGGCGGCACGCTCTACGACATCGGCATCTACTGCATCAACGCCTCCCGCTATCTCTTTCGTGCCGAGCCGAAAGAAGTCATGGCGACGTCGGTCAACTCCGGTGCGGATGCCTTCGCCGAGATCGATGAATCGACCGGAGCGCTGCTGCGGTTCGAGGGTGAGCGCGTCGCTGCGTTCGTCACGAGCTTCAATGCCTCCGACGTCGCGTCCTATCGCATCGTGGGAACGAAGGGGCAGCTGCACGTCGATCCGGCCTACGAGTACGCAGAGGGCTTGTCGTACGAATTGACCATCAACGGCAAGACGACGCGCAAGCGGATCGGAAAGCGGGACCAGTTCGCTCCCGAGTTGCTGTATTTCTCGGACTGTATTCTGAAGAACCGCGAGCCGGAGCCGTCGGGAGCAGAGGGCTTGCAGGATGTGCGGATCGTCCAGGCGTTGTACGAATCAGCGGAAACTGGAAAGCCGGTCGAAATCCCGCCGTTCGATCGCGCCAAGCGGCCCAGCGGCCGCCAGCGCATTAGCCGGCCCGGCGTTGAAAAGCCGGAGCTGGTCAACGTCCGGGATTGAGCGTCCCTTGCGACTTGAAGCGTTCGCGATATGCGCGCGCCGCCGCGACGCCAATCTTCTTGCGCTCCCCGGGCACTTTTTCGCCCGGATCTTTGCCGTAAGGCGACGCGTGCTCAATCTCGGCGTTCAGCTCCGCACCTGCCAGGATCGCCAGGCTCGACATATAGAACCACAACATCACCACGATGACGCCGCCAACGGCGCCATACGTCGCGTTGTAGTCCGCGAAATTCGCCGCGTAGAATTTGAAACCGAGCGACACGAGGACCCAGAGCAGCGTGGCGATCAGGGCGCCCGGCGTGATCCAGACCCACTCCTGTTCCGCATCCGGCGCGTAATAGTAGATGAGCCCGATCGCGGTGGACACCAGCAGGAACGCGAACGGCCATTGCAGAATTTTCCAACTCCACTCGAACGCCGCGCCCAATCCGAACGTCGAGGCAAGCCGCTCCGCTATCGTGGGCCCGATCACGACCAGCGTGAATGACACCAGGAAAAAGAACGCAAGCGCGAGCGTCAGGCCGATCGCGGTGAGTCGCACTTTCCACCACGGACGTCCTTCCTCGATGTCGTACGCGCGGTTGAGGCTGCCGATGATCGCGACGATCGCCGCAGAACTGCTCCAGAGCGCGCCGAGGATCCCGAGCGTCAGCACTCCACCGTTGTCATTGTTCGAGATCCGGCGTAGTTGATCCTCGAGGAAGGTGAGCACATCGCCAGCCACGAGCGGCCGCAGGACAGTGATGACGTTGTCGATGATGTTGTCCAGCGGGAAGAAGCTGGCGACCGCGAGAATAAACAGAACCGCAGGAAACAGTGCGAGAAAGAAATAGTACGCGAGCTGAGCTGCCAGCCCCATGCAATCGTCTTCGTTGATCTCGTTGTACGTGCGCTTGAGCAGCTCTCCCCAGCTGAGGGGAATATCGAATGCGGCGAACATACGCACGCTGGGTGCAACCATGCTGCCATGCGCGACACTCGAGGCAGCCGGATCGTTCGACGCTATGACTTCGGCGGGAATCGCTTGAGGAGCTCGCGCACACCGTCGCGCAGAAGCGCGTTGCGCTTCTTCTGATCCATGTCGGTGTCGATTTTGGCCTCGCCGACGCCTCTCCACACGACCCGGCCATTGGAGCTGAAGTCGAGCACGAGCGATCCCTGCTCGACCACCGAAATGGACGTCGTCGACTGTGGAAATGGCGGCAACCCCCACTGCGCGACCGACGGCAGGAACTGCCCCAATGTCTGCGTCGACGATCCCACCGTCAGCAGCAGGTAGTACATCAGCGTCAGATCGGGCGCGCCGTCCGCCGGCTTGATGCCACGGCGTGGCAACTCGGCGCTCACGGTTTCAAAGATGATCGGTTCCGCGCGGCGCTTGATGTCCTCGGAGTCGTCCTCCTGCGTCCGCGCCGCGATTACCTGGCCGGCGCCATCGGGGTTCCAGGACCACGTGCGAGCCTGGCTGAAGCTGAAGGATTTGTCGAAGTCTACGCGCGCCTTCACGGCTGCGACTCCCGGGTGCACGGCGATGATCACGCCGGCGGCGACGGTCAGCGCGGTCACGATCGCTCGCAGTGGCGCAGCAATGACTCTCGATCTCATGGTCACGATGCGTGGCAATTATCAGACCGCATTTTAGAACACACAGACATGGGGTTGATGCGGGCATTGCCGCGAGGTGGGCAACGCGCCACGACATACCGCGGCGGGTCCAGCAGCCGCGCCCCGAGTAAAGCTTCACACGGAGGCGAAGGGCGATGGCGCTTCGCTCGGCGCCGACACAGGGATGCTCACGCCGATCCGCGTCCCTTGCCCAGGGCGAGGCGTTGATGACCAGCTGTCCCTTGAGGATGGCCACCCGCTCCCGCATGCTGAGTAATCCCAGGCCACCGGCATCGACGACCATCAGATCGAAGCCGACGCCGGAGTCCTCGATATGCAAATGCACCTGGTCCCGCTCGTGGGTGAGATGGACCGAAGCGTCGCACGGTCGACTGTGCTTGGCGATGTTGTGCAGCGCTTCCTGCGCGATGCGGTACAGGCAAAGCGCCACACCCGGATCTACCTGATGCGGCAATTCGACAGAGCGGAATTGTACGTTGACCTGGCGAAGTTGTGAGATCTCGCGGCACAGCAACCGCACCGATGCAGTGAGTCCCAGCGTCTCCAGCCGCGACGGATGGAGCGTGTGCGACAGGTTGGACAGGTCGTCGGCAATCTCGCTGACTTGCGATGACACCTTTCCAGCCTGGTTCGGTGCGACTGCACCCGCACTGCACCGGCAATCTGGTCGACTTCCAAGTTGAGAAGCGCGATCCGCTGGCCCAAGTCGTCGTGCAGCTCCCGCGCGATTCGCCGGCGCTCCTGCTCCTGGCTGACGATCAGGCGGCGAGCGAGCCCGCGATTGAGTTCGGCGGCGCGTCGCAACTCTGTGACGTCGCCGACGATGCTGATGATGCAGTTTTCGTCGGAGCGGACCAGGCGCGCCTCGAAGTGGCGCACTTGGTCCATGGACAGTTCGTACTCGACGACCACCGGTTCCTCACCCCTGCGTGCCCGCTCGACCGCCGCCATGAACATCTCGCCCAGTTCCCCGGGCATGACCTCGCGGAGCGTCCGCCCCAGGAAAGCCTCCGGTGAGACGAACAGCAGGTTCAGATCGCGCCCCATGAGTCCAGGTATCGGCCGTCCCCATCCAGCACGAACATGAGGTCCGCAAGCACTCGCACGATCGCGCTGTTGCGTGTTTCAGACTGTTGCAGCGCGAGCTCGGCGCGACGACGGCGACGGCGTTGAATCAGCAGGCCGCCGATCAGCGAAGCTTGCGCGGTGACGATCAAGGCGCCGCTCCGTACACAGGAGCGGTATTTCGAACAACGATGACTCGCGATATCGAATCGCGCTGCCCGGCGGCAAGAGGGCTTCATCGATGCTCCAGCGCTGAAGTTGCCGCCAGTCGTACTGGTAGGTGTAACTGTCGATGGCAGCGACCGGGATGCTCTCGGGTTTTTCGCCGCGCAAAACGCGAAGAGCGATCCGGGCGGTCTCCCCGGCGTCGCTCACCGACGAGTGCAAACGGCCGCCGACGATCCCGTGACCAGCGCGTCCTCGTGCCAGCTGTAGACCGAGCGTTGGCCACCGCGGCGATCGGGTCGAGCGCGTCGAGCGGCATGACTGTGTGGCCGGCCCCATCGTCGGACACACTGAGTAGAAGGTGATCGATCCGGTGGCAGCTCCCGTACCTGCGCCTTGAGATTTGGGAGAGGGAGGCCGGCCACATCATGGAACGCGACGCGTCCCTCGAACGGTTTGCGCTGCTCCTTGAAACAGTTCGGCGTAGAGCCTGTCGAACGCCGCAATGCCGCTTACCACAAAAACCTGCCTGGTCGAAGGCTGCGCCGCGAGCGCCGCTGACAGGGTGCTGCTGAAGTCGACCGCCGAAACGACGCCGGTCGAATGCGGACCGGCCAGCACCCCCGGTCTCGTCGCGAACACAATCGGCTCGCGTTGAAAGAGCGAGGGGTCGCCGTTGAGAAACTCGACGACAGCGGGCCCTGACGCGATCACCAGATCGAGACCATCGTCGACGTACCGGGTACGAAGGTAACTACAAAGCGCCGACTGGTACTTACCGTCTGCTAACCGGTTGCGATCGATGTACTCGCTGTAGTAGTCGAGATGGTCCGCGAGCGCCTCTCTGAGGGTGGAGCGGAATGTGTCGTCGAATGCGGGCGAGTCTCTCCGCACGACGTGCAGCGCGAGCACGCGTTTCGAGCGCGCGGCGGTTCCACCCTGCGCAGAGAGGTCCAGGGGCAGACTTGCGCAGAGCACGACCAGGACGATCAGGCATCGAGCGTGGCGACCCGGCAACAAATCCGCCTTCGGCGATGAGTGCCGTGATCATCGATCCCCGAACCGGCCGAGTCAATCGTGCTTACGTACTATCCTGCGCATCTATTCCCACTGTGGGCGTGCAGAAGGTATTTCCGTGCAGAACGCTCTGGATGGCGGTCAGCAAGTCGTCCGCCGAGTGCTTGAGGACGAACCCGGACGCCCCTGCACGGAATGCCGCACGGGCGACGTACTCATCGCCGCCGGCGGTGACGACGATCACTTTGATCGCCGGGTTCGCCCGCGTGATCTGGCGACACGCATCGAGCCCGGTGACTTCCGGCATGGAGAGGTCAGCGACCACAACGTCCGGCGTGAGAGTCCTGGCGGCATCGAGCAGGTCCCGGCCGTTGCGGACCGTTCCGACGATCTCGCAGGTCGGCTCGAGCAGACGCCTCCAGGCCGTCAGCAGGCCGACGTAGTCATCTGCCAGCAGAACTCGCGGTCGAGTGGCGTCAGTCACCGGTCGATTGCCATGATAGTCCGACAACAGGGCCATCAACGACACTCACGATCCGCCGGGCTGCCCGCGCCATGTCGCGGCTTTCGCGCACATTCGGCCCAACTCCGGCCTTTCCCGGCCGGACTCACATTTGCTTCGTCATGCGCACGGACTCGATGCGCATGCGCCAAGGAGGCTCTATGAGTGCGAAGACGACGATGGTTGCGATGATGATCTGGGTGGCTGGAGCAGCGCTGCCGCTGGCTCAGGCCCCGGTGACGAAAGCCAACACGATCAAGGTCACGGCCACAATTCAGGCGATCGACACCACCACTCGCACCGTCACGTTGCGCGACGACAAAGGCAACGAGGACACGTTCAGCGTGGGTCCGGCGGTTCAGCGATTCAACGAGCTGAAAGTCGGTCAGAAGGTCAACATCACCTATTACGAATCGATTGTGTTCCAACTCGTGAAACCGGGTGAGAAGGGGAGTGGTGAGAGCCTCGATATCGCGCTCGCTCGCGCCAAGAGCGCGCTTCCCGCCGGCACCGTGGCAACCCAGGACAAGGCAACCGTGACAGTGAAGGCCGTTGATCCATCCGTTCCGTCGATCACGGTGGTCACAGCTGACGGCCGCACCGTGACGCGCAAGATCGAGGACAAGAAGAACATCGAAGGCGTCAAGGCTGGCGACAAGATCGACATCACGTTCACACGGGCGGTCGTGACCAGCGTTCAGGACGCGAAGTGAAGCACAGAAGCGCGACGCAGTGATTCGAGGGGCGCCCGGCCACGGCCTGCCGTGAGGGCCGTGGTGGCCCACGGCCGCCGATGGGATATCGCGTCCACCGATAAAACGGCCGAGTTTGGCGCCGCGCGCGCGCGAAGGTCACGTCCCGGGTCGGGCACGACCGTTCTCACGAGGCGTGGTCGTAAGCCGGGGAGCTGCGCGGATCCCGCTCAGGAGGATCGCCGTGACGGTTCAAAAACACCGAGATTCGAAAACGCTGGTACCGCTAGCTGGCGAACCCGCCTTGCAGGCGACTCCCTTCCTGCCGCCGATACGCCCGGACGCGCCGCTGCTGACAAACGACCAACGGCTGAAGCTCGCCGCCATCGCCACGCGCGCACGAGTCGCTCCGCGCACAATCGTCTATCGCGACGAAGCGCCGGCGGCGGCCGTCTTCATCGTCGCCGAGGGGGTAGTGAAAACGTACAAGGACCTGCCGAGTGGCCGCCGCTGGGTGACCGCGTTTCTGTACCCCGCCGACGTCTTTGGCCTCGCGGAGAACGGGTTATACATCCGCAGCGCTCAAGCGGTGACCCATGCAACGCTGTATCGCTTCAACGTGGATGTTCTGATCGAAACGCTCAAACGCGATGGCGAACTGCAGTTCAAATTCCTGTGCAAGCTGACGCACGAGGTCCGCGAGGCGCAGCGCCAGGCGATCGCTATCGGCCGCAAGGACGCCGTCGGCAGGGTCACCATGTTCATCCGGGAGCTGGAGCGTCAGCATGATGGCGCGCAGGAACTTGCCATGCCTATGAGCCGTTCCGACATCGCGAGCTATCTCGGGTTGTCGCTCGAATCGGTGAGTCGCGCGACCCGCTCGCTGGAGCGTCGTGGCATCGTGCGCTTCACCGGCCGCCACACCCTCCGCATCGTCGACCCGGCGCAGTTCGAAAAGATCGAATCACGACTCTAAGCGTCGTTCCGGGTTCCACGTTCCGGGTTCCACGTTCCGCCTTCCGAGTTCGTGTTCGCGGTTCCGGTCCTAAGTTCAGGGTTCAGAGTTCGCAGTTCCCTGGTGCGGACCCTCGAACTCTCAAGGTCGAATCAGAAACCGAACGCTGAACGAACCCGGACTATGGAATCCGGAACCTGCAAGTCGGATTCGCGTTTGATCCTGATCAACACGGGCGCCCACTTTCCTCGGCTAGCATGGCTGAAGATGTGAGTGTACTTGTCTCTGTCGGGCTGGGAAACGATCTCAGTGTGTTGTTAAGGATCATGTCGATGTCCGTAAACTCACTCAAGCGGCGTCTCGCAGTCGGCGAATCCCCGGATCGTGAATTCATGGAGCTGGAAGGCGCCATCGATAGCGCATTTCAGGTCAGCCGCGAGTTGATCGGACTTGGCGAGCCGGGCGCCATCGAGCGGAGTGTCGTCGACGTCAACGAGCTCGTCGCGCAACTCGAAGGCGTGGTGAGTCGCGTACTCGGACCAGACATCCGCGTGTCACTGCGGCTCGAGGCGTTGGACGCGATGGTGCAGGCGCACGCCGTTCAATTGGAGTGGGTCTTCCTGAACCTTGCCGCGAACAGCCGCGAGGCGATGCCGGATGGCGGCACCTTCACGATTCAGACGACGTCAGCGGATCGGCAGATTGGGGCGCCGCCACGCAGCCAGCGATACGTGTGTGTGACCGTCAGCGACACCGGCCAGGGACTTTTTGGCGACGCCCGCACGCGAGCCTTCGAGCCGTTCTTCAGCGCCAAAGACGGCGCGGCCGGGCTCGGCCTTACCAGCGTTGCGATGATCGTTCGGAACTTCCAGGGCTGGCTTCACATCGAAAGCGACCAATCCGGTACGCGGATTCACATCCACCTTCCGATAGTTTCGCCCTCGCGCCGCTGACAGCACCGTGACTCGGCTGAGCCTCAGAAGAATTACGTAGATCCATGGGCTAATTGCCCTTAGTTGCGCAAATCGCTAGCTTTTGAGTCTCCACTCCACTGGATGGCGTGAACAGCGGGCGAGCGCAGCTTGGCGACTTGGCGCCAGTCGTCTTTCTCCCGGATCACGTCGGGGGGTAAGGTCATGGGAGTTTCGGCGTTTCCAGGACGTGATAACCGCCTTCCGAGCGTCGAGAAGATTGCCCAGGAACTGTGCTCGCGGCTCACGCCGATCTCATCCGAGCCGCTCGACGATCGAGTACGCGAGGTCCTGTCGCGCCTCGTCGATGCATTGGGCCTCGAAGGCGGGCTGTTCGTATCACCGTCGGGTCAACGGGCCAGAAACGTCGCAGTCGGCAGTGCGCTGACCTCCGGCAGGCTCCTCACCGAATTCCTCGGACGACCACGGGTGCAGGCTGCCACGGCTCAGTCGGCGATGCTGGTCATTTCAGGCCCTCCGCACAGCACGAGCGATCTGGCGCCAGACGACCACCTGCATCTCTGGGCACTGGGCGTCCGCGTGCTGATCGTGCTGCCGGTCGGCCGCCATCTCGAAGGCGGCGCAATCGCGCTGTATTCACAGCGCTCGGGTTCACAACTCGACGCAAACGTACTGCGGCCGCTGACAGGCGTGGCAGATGCCATGCGGGCCGTCGTGGACGACCGCCCCGGCGTTCCAACGCCGCCTCGGGGCTTCCACGACCAGGAGTCGGCCGCTCGCCGCATGAACACCAACAGCGCGATGGACGGGATTTCTGACAAGCAGGGACTCGGTCAGGTGGAGGACACGCTTATCGGCGAGAGCGCGGCGTGGCGCTACGTCGTGTTTCGACTCGAGCAAGTGGCCAGCACCCATGCGACCGTTCTGCTGCTGGGCGAAACGGGCACCGGCAAAGAGCTGGTGGCGCGCACCATCCATCGCAGAAGTGCGCGGGCTTCGAACCGGTTCGTCGCCCTGAACTGCGCGGCTCTTCCCGCTACTCTCGTCGAAAGCGAGCTGTTCGGGCGCGAGCGCGGCGCGTTCACGGGCGCGCACTCCAGCCAGGCTGGACGGTTCGAGATCGCCCATCGCGGGACGTTCTTCCTCGACGAGGTCGGCGACCTCCCAATCGAGCTCCAGCCGAAACTGCTGCGCGTCCTGCAGGAAGGGCAACTCGAACGGCTCGGCAGCACGCGCACGGTGGACGTCGACGTGCGGGTCATCGCTGCCACGAATCGCGACCTGGCCGACGATGTTCGACAGAACCGATTCAGGGACGATCTGTATTACCGGCTGAACGTCTTCCCGATTACGCTACCCTCGCTGCGCGAACGCCGCGAAGACATTCCGCTGCTGGCGCAGCACCTCGCAGACAGGTTTGCGCGTGTGATGCCTAAGCCGATCAAGCCGATTCCGGACTCAGTGGCCCGGGCACTGCAACAGTACGACTGGCCGGGAAACATTCGTGAGCTCGAGAACGTGATTCAGCGAGCGATCATCCTGTCGTCCGACGGGGTGATCTCGATCAATGACATCTCATTGTCGGCAGCCAAACCGGCGACCGCGTCGATGGGGACTACGCTCGAAGAGATCGAACGCAATCACATTCAGCGCATGCTGAGCACGACGCTGTGGCGGATTGAAGGCCGGCGTGGTGCCGCCGAACTCCTTGGCTTGAAGCCAAGCACCCTGCGAAGCCGCTTGCGCAAGCTGGGAATCAGGCGCGGCGCCTAACGGGCCGTTCAATCGACCTGGGACGCGGCTGAATCCAAAATACCAGGTCACACCCAGCCGACGGGCACCGAGATCGAGAGCCGCGCGCCGCCTCCGAGGCGGGACGTTATGGCGAACTTCCCGTTCGCGAGGTGGACGCGCTCTTCGATGCTCAGGAGGCCAAGGCCTTGCGCATCCGCGGCGGCGGTGTCGAAGCCGCGCCCGTTGTCGGTGATGGTGAGCTCGATCTGGTTGCCGACCCGCACGAGCGTCACCCATGCGCGGCTGGCGCGCGCGTGCATCGCGACGTTGCGCAATCCCTGCTGAGCGGCACGATACAGGCACAACGCCACATCTGCCGGGACATCGGTGAACGTCCCGCGAGCTTCGAACCGGACCAGAAACTGGTGTTGGCCGGCGACCGTTTCGCAGTGTGAGGCGATCGCCGCGTTGAGGCCGGCGTGCTGGAGCACACCCGGATGCAGCGCATGCGACACGTGTCGCACCTTCTCGGCAAGTCCGCTCGCCATGTGCCGCAGCTTCGTGACATCCTGGCGCACCGGCTCGGTGTCAGGCATGCGCGATTCGACGAGACTCAGACCAATACCCAGTGCCGCCAGTTGCTGGCTGACATCATCGTGCAACTCGCGTGCGATCTGAGTCCGTTCGGCTTCCTGAGCCAGGATCAGCCGGTGTGCGAGCGACCTGATTCGTTCGTACGCCGCACGGAGGCTCATCTCGTTCTGCCGGAGCGCCTCTTCTGCACGCCATCGATCGGTGATGTCTCGTCCGATGCCTTGCAGTTCGTGGACGTGACCGTCCGTCGACCTGATCGGCTGGTTAATCCAGTGCTGGCGCCCTGTGCTGCCATCCGGCAGCAAAACGTTGTGCTCGTGAATCTGCGGCTGTCCGCCGCGCACGAGGGCGTCGATGTGTTTCAGCGCAGCCGGCCGATCGGCTTCCGGAATCAGCTCGATGAACCGGTAGCCGATCAACTCTTCACGCGATCTTCCGAAGAAGCGGCAGTAGGAGTCATTCACGAACGTCAGGGTGGTATCGAGCAGATAACGGCAGACAAGATCGCTCTGCTGCTCGACGACGCTGCGATACCGCTGCTCGCTTTGTCGCAGCGCGGTCACGGCAATTCGCCGATCGAGGGCGTTTCGCACCATTTCTGTCACGTCGTCGAGGAGCGCCGCCAGCGCGAGACTCTCGTCGGCGTCCCGTTTGTCGCTGCTATATGCGACCTCGATCTCGCCGGGACACCCATCGGCCGCGACGAACGCCGCGCGATGTGTGGGAGTCAGATTCTCGAAGCCAGGCGTCTCGATGTCGAGAGTTCCCAGGCGTGAGCGGACGCCGATCGTGTCGGGATGGGGCCACGAGCGTTGAATCGCGTGCGTGATTTGATCGAGGAGGTCAGAGGTCGAGACGTCACGCTGGAGGACACGCGTCACCTCGTGGAGCAGCGCCAACTCTCGCGCACGCATCGCGAGGTCGGCGTCCAGGTGGTTGTCAGCGGCCATCTCGCTCATGACGTGCTCGCACCCTCGCGCCCGAAGAGGTCATCCTACAGCAGGTCATGCCGCCGCTGAACAACGCGCAGGCGCCCTCGGTGGGTCTGTGGTGAGCCGCGGCTGACCCGCGAGGGGGAACGGCTGTCTGTTCGTTGCGCATCGGTTCCACGACTGCGAACCGCATTACCTGAGCAGGGCCATCGAATTTGCCCGCGTCCGCTACCGCCGGATTAGGCACGCGCGTTGCGTCGTAATCACAGCATCGACCCGCGGCGCCCATAAGACGGCCTCGCGGCGGGACGATGCCGCGGGATTCCGCGGTACGCGAACCGCCGGACGCCAGAGGGACTGCTCCAGCGATGCACGTAGCCACCGTGAATCTGCGCGTCAAGGATAACAAGCGATCAGAAGCCCTGAGCGCCATCGACGGGTTCATTCGCCGGATGCACACATATCCTGGTTGTCTGACGTGCCGTCTCATGGCGGATGCCGGCGACAGCCAGCTGTTGTCGCTCGTCTCTGAATGGGATAGCCGCGAGGCGCTCGACGGCTTCCTCTCGTCGCGAGAGTTTCTGATCCTTCAGGGTATGAGGATGGTGCTGCGCGACGATCCGCAGGTCATTCTTGACGAGATCCTCATTCGCTCGCGGATGTCGCTCGGGGCGAGGTCGCGCTAGCCGAGGCGCGGCGCGGGTTCCACACCGACCCGAAGCTTGCCCGATTTCTCATGGCTGCGCATTTACAGCCGGGCACTCTCGTGCGAGACTCGGCGACAGCTCGCGCCGTGGCTGAGGCCCACTGATTGGCGGTCAGTGGTGACGTGAACCGTGGAACCGTGCAAGTCCGCGACAAAAAACCTTGCTGAAACTGAGCAATAGCACTACGGTCAGTGAAGTATGTTCAAGAGAACCACACGCGGCGTTAATCACGGTAAATTCCCATGACCGTTATGGTGTCAGCTTCAGCGCCTCGAACCCTCCTCGCCGACGACCACATGATGGTGGCCGAAGGGCTGAACCGTCTGCTCGCCGACCATTGTCAGATGGTGGGCACGGTGCTCGATGGCACCAGTCTCGTTGAGGCAGCCGTCGATCTGCAACCAGACCTGATCATCGCCGACCTGTCCATGCCGGGATTGAGCGGCCTCGACGCGATCACCCAGCTGCGTGCCCGCGGTGTCACGTCCAAGATCATCATCCTGACCATGTACGCCGATCCACGTATCGCCAAAGAAGCGATCCAGTCGGGCGCGGTAGGTTTCGTCTCGAAGCATGCGGCCGGTCAGGAACTGGTGACGGCAATACGGGAAGTCGTCGGCGGCGGCACGTACGTCAGTCCGCAGGTCGCCGAACGGATCGGCGGCCTTCCCGTGGCCGAGAAGCCGCTCGCGAAGCTCACGCCAAGGCAACGGCAAGTGCTTCAGCTGATCGCGAAAGGGTATCGCATGCGCGAAATCGCTGGTGCGCTTCAGGTCTCACCGCGCACGGTCGAGACGCACAAGTACGAGATCATGCGCGTACTGGGTTTCAAGAACACGGCGGACCTCGTTCGCTACGCCACCTGGCTCGGACTGGTCAGCAGCTGACGTCGTCCGCCGCCAAGCAGTGGCTGACGTCGTGATCCGTTGACGCGCTGGCGCTGCCGCATCACCAAAGCACAGCAGAAAGTGATCGGAAGGGAAGAGTTGGCCGCGACGCGCCGCGTCCTCGAGATTTGCTCCATGCGGGAAACGGGATCGGACGCCGCCGATCGGAATGCCGCGTGCCGGTGCTCATGACCCGATGCTGCGCCGGTGTGAGCCCGCGGTTGATCGGAAGCGCGCCGACCCCGTCATCTGCCGATACGGCCTCGACGTTGGACAAGACCGTTCGCGACGCTTGGCATGGTTCAAGACGTGGGCCAGCGCGAGTTATCACGGATTTGGCTGGTTTTGCGGACCGAGTCGCGTCATGTAGGGCTGAGCGCCCGCTACGGCGCACGCCTCATCACGACATGCGACGGTGGCGCGCGCATGCCCCGGGAAAGTCCGCACCCGTACTTTTTGTGCAGTCTCACTTGAGCCAGGTGGTGGGTCGGATTACCATCAAGGCCCCCCTTCCCGCAGCCTCTGCGACTGATTTCGAGGATCACCGATGCCGCACGGCAATCGTCTGATCGCGCTCGCCGACAGCCCTGCTCTTCGTGCGCTCGCGACAGCAGTGGCCTACTGGTTCGGGACACACGTCGGCCTGCTGCTCACGCCTGCCGGACTCGCGGTGTCGCTGATGTGGCCACCGAACGCCATTGTGCTTGCGGTGTTGCTGCTGACGCCGGTGAGGCATTGGCCATGGTGCGTGCTGGCCATCCTCCCCGTGCACCTGCTCACCCAGATATGGCACGGCATCCCGCTCGTCACGTCGCTCGGATGGTTTGCGACCAACGCGAGTGAGGCATTGCTCGGTGCGTTTCTGCTACGCCAACTCCGATCGCCGCGCGAGTTCTTTCAGACGTTTGCCGGTGTATTGTGGTTTGCCTTGATCGCTGTCGTCGGGGCCGCCGGCGTGACATCGTTTCTCGATGCCGGTGTGGTGATCGCAACCGGCGTCGGCGACAGCTACTGGGACGTGTGGCGCCAACGTGTTCTGTCGAACGCGTTGGCCACCTTGACGCTCGTGCCCGCGATTGTGATGGTGGCATCGTCGGTCACCAGCTTCCGCGCCGTGCGTCTCAGCCGGTATGTCGAAGGGGCGGCGCTGGCCTTCGGCACATTGATTCTCATCAACCTGCTGTTCGCCAGGTATGGCCCGGGCCCGGCACGAATCCCGGCATTGACCTTTACCGTTCTGCCGCTCCTGTTCTGGGCCGCAGTTCGCTTCGGTCCTACTGGCGTCAGTGTCCTGCAGATCGTCTCGTCTGCGGGCCTGCTCTGGGCCACGGTGAACGATGACAGCACTTCGATACGCGACGTGCTCTCTGTACAGCTCTTCCTGGTATTGGTGAACGCGCTCTCGCTCGCGCTGTCCGTCGTCGTCCGTGAGAGCCGCCACTTGCAGTCGCTTCACGGTGCCGTGCTCAGGTCGATGCGTAACGCTGTTGCCATCACCGACTCGGATGGCGTGATCATCGACGCAAATGAGTCGTGGGCGGCCGCCGAACTCAGACACGATCCTGGCCGGCTCGACGGGGTTGCGCGCCACGTGAATTACCTGCAGCAGCAGCGCGCGAATGCCATGGAGAATCAGCATGCGGCGCGGCTGGTCGCCGGGCTCGAGTCAGTGCTCGCCGGTCAGCGAAAACTGTTCGAGATGGAATACGCGTGCGGACCGTCGGACGCGCTGCGCTGGTTCTCGATGTCCATCGTCCCGCTCTGGGGCGAACAGCGCGGAGCCGTGATCACCCACGGCGACATCACCAGGCGAAAGCACGAGGAGGCCGAGACGCTTCGAGTGCGCGAGGAGCTCGCGCACGCCGGTCGCGTCATGACGATGGGCATGTTGTCTGCGTCGCTGACGCACGAGCTCAGTCAACCGCTCGCGGCGATCCTTGGGAACGCCCAGGCGGCCCGGCGTCTCTGCACGCGCAACCGCGCTGACAGCGCCGAAGTGGATGTCATTCTCGCGGATATCGTCGCCGATAGCCGGCGTGCGGGAAGCATGCTGCGTAAATTACGCAGCTGGTTTGCTAACGGGCGGCACGACACAAAGGAGCTCGCGTTGAATGAAGTGATCAACGACGTCATCGAGATCCTTCGTGGCGACCTGCTGCGTCGCGGAATCGCGGTGACCAGACGTCTGGCGCCCCGGCTTCCATCGATACGGGGCGATCGCGTGCAGTTGCAGCAGGTCGTGCTGAACCTGATTCTCAACGCCTGCGACGCCATGCGCGACAACGAGCCGGGCGATCGCCACCTGCTGATCATGACGACGCAGTGTGAGGACGGCGTCCAGCTTTCGGTCGAGGACGTGGGGACTGGGATTGTCCCTGATCAGCTCAGCTCGGTTTTCGAGCCCTTCGTCACGACCAAAGCCTCCGGCCTCGGCCTCGGACTCGCGCTGTGTCGTTCCATCGTTCACGCTCACGAGGGGCAACTCATCGCCGAGAACAACGTTGCGAGAGGAGTGACCTTCCGTTGCACGTTGCCGCTGGCCGAACGCCATGAGGTGACGGAAGCCATGATCGGCGGTCGGGGCGCGTGACCGCCAGCGCACAACCCCCCGACCACAGGAGTCCCGCGAATCCGAACTCGTCAATGTACCAAATTCTCGCAGGCGACGTTCAACTACGCAGTGGCGACCGAGAACGTCTTCGTGGTCGAACACGATCCGACCTCCCGCGCGGCGCTGTGTCAGTGTCTGACCACCTCAGGCTTCACGGTGCGCGGCTTCAGTTCAGCGGCATCCCTCCTGACGCATCGTCCGCCGAAGGGGCCTGCGTGTCTGGTCCTGGATTACGACCTGCCAGGTGTATCTGGACTGGAATTGCAACGAAAGCTTCTGGACGAGAGTCCGCTGTCGATCGTGTTTGTGACCAGCCGTGCGGATGTGTCGACGGTCGTCAAGGCCATGAAGGGCGGTGCCGTCGATTTCCTGACCAGGCCGGTGGACGCCACGCATCTCGTCGCCGCTGTTAGGCGAGGGTTACTCCAGAGTGAGCGCTCCGAGGCGGAGCGGCGGCTGCATCACGTCTTCCTCGAGCGCGTGGATCGATTGACGGCGCGCGAGCGCGAAGTCGCAACCGGCCTCATTCGCGGTTTGCCGAACAAACAGATTGCGGCTGAACTTGGCACGACCGAGAGGACGATCAAGGTGCACCGGGCCCGCGTCATGGCCAAGCTCGAAGTGGGCTCCGTTGCCGAACTTGTTCATCTGGTTGAACATGCCAGCAGGGCAGATGCCCTCATGGTGATCGGTTCGGCCGCGCGGTCGGCGGCCGACAAGCTCCTCGAGACGCGACGTATCTACGCCTCTCGCTCGCAGCCTAAATGGCGTTCGACGTGCTAGGGCGTGGACCCCGCCGGCGGCCGCGGGCTACTTGAAGCTTGCCTTCGTGCCGATGGCGTCGCAATATGTGTGCGCCAGTGGCACAGGAGTTGTCTAGCCCCCGTAGACGCTCCCAGTGAAAGGACTGCAGCAATGATGAAACGAAGAGTCGTAGTCTTGGTCGCGGCGCTCGCGACGGTCGGGATCAGCGCGCTGCAGTTGGGCTGCGGTCGCTCGTCCGAAGCGCCTCCACCCGAGCAGGCCGCGGCGCCACCCGTTGCCCCCGCGCCGCCGGCTGCGGAACCTGCGCCGGCCCCAGCACCGGCTCCGGCCCCGGCACCCGTGGCAGCTGCACCCCAGCCTGCGCCTGCTTCACGTCCGGCGCCACAGAACGCGGCTCCGGCACCCGCTCCTCCTGTGGCAGCCGCCCCGGCGCCAGCACCTGCGCCGCCGCCACCACCGCCACCACCGCCGCCGAGGCAGTTCACATTCAAACAGGGTATGCCGATCACGGTGCAGACGACGTCGACGATTTCGACCAAGAGCAATAAGACGGGCGAAGCCTTCAGTGCCATTCTGGTCAAGCCGATCGCGTCTGGGGACTGGGTCATTGCGAAGCAAGGCGCTCGCGTCGAAGGCGTAATCGTCGACTCCGATCCAGGTGGACGCGTGAAAGGCGTGGCCTCGATGACGCTCGCCCTTCGACGATTGACACTCGCCGACGGCCGTACGATTGAGCTCGATACCCAGACGGTGGTTCTAGAGGCCAAGTCGACGAAAGGGAAGGACGCCAAGCGGACGGCCATCGGCGCCGGCGTTGGCGCGGCGATCGGCGCAATTGCCGGCGGCGGCAGCGGTGCCGCAATTGGCGCGGCCGTCGGCGGCGGCACGGGCGCTGCGGCATCGCTGGCCACCCGAGGTGATGCGGCGGAGTTCGCCGCAGAAAGTGAATTGAGTTTCACGCTCAATACGCCCGTCACGGTCACCGAGAAGAAGTAGTCGCACGAACCATACGAACGTAGTGCCTCCCCCAACCAGGAGGCACTACGCGCCTGCCGGGCATGCCGTACAATCATTGGCATCGCTCGTTCGATGGTCCCCGCCCGCGATTCGCTGTTCAAAGCGCTTCAGCACCGAAACTTCCGCCTCATCTGGATCGGCCAGCTGGTGTCGATGGCCGGCTCCATGATGCAGAGCGCGGCGATTCTGTGGCACGTCTCCCTTCTGGTGGAGCCCGGGCGACGCGGGCTCGCGCTCGGCCTGGTCGGCCTCGTCCGTGTCGTTCCGATTGTCGTCTTCTCGCTCATTGCCGGCGTGGTGGCAGATGCACACGATCGCCGGCGCCTGATGCTCGTGACGCAAACAGGTATGGCGATCTCCGCGGCACTGCTGTCGTGGGTTGCGTTTGCGGGCGTGCGGGCGGTCTGGCCAATCTATGCGCTCGCGGCTGTGGGCGCGGCCTTCGGCACCTTCGACAACCCCGCGCGGCAGGCGCTGATTCCGACGCTCGTCCCCGTCGCGGACCTGCCGAATGCCATCAGTCTGAACGCGATCATGTTTCAGACCGCGTCGGTCGTTGGTCCGGCAGCCGGCGGCGTACTCATTGGTGGACTCGGTATCGGCTGGGCCTACGCGTTCAATGCCGTCTCCTTTCTCTGCGTGATCGCGGCGGTGCTTCTGATGCGCGATGTATCCGGGAATCCTGCAGGGTCCGCGGGACGCATCAGCCTGGCCGCAGCATTCGAGGGCCTTCGATTCGTGTTCAAGACCCCACTCATCAGGTCCACGATGCTGCTGGATTTCTTTGCCACGTTCTTTGCGTCGGCGACCGCGCTGCTGCCGATCTTCGCGCAGGACATCCTGCACGTCGGCGCGCGCGGCTACGGTGTGTTGTCAGCGGCTCCGTCCGTCGGCGCGATCCTCGCGAGCCTCATCATGGTGCGACTCGTCGATCGCATCGAACGGCGCGGTCCCGTGCTGCTGTGGGCAATTGGGTTCTACGGACTTGCCACCGTCGTGTTCGGGTTCTCGGGTCTGTTCCTTCTGTCGTTTCTCTGCCTCGCCGTCACCGGCGCAGCCGACACCGTCAGCATGGTGATTCGCAATCTGGTGCGTCAGCTGGTGACGCCCGATCACATACGCGGCCGCATGACCAGCGTGAACATGATCTTCTTCATGGGCGGGCCGCAGCTCGGTGAGCTCGAAGCGGGACTCGTGGCGAGCACCTGGGGACCCGTCGCGTCGGTCGCGACCGGCGGACTTGGGTGTCTTATCGTCACGGCGTTAGTCGCCGCGCGTACCCCTCAGCTGCGCGAGTATCGCGCCTCCGTTCATCTCACACCCGCCGCCGACGTGAGCGAAGGCGCGTTATGAATCGACGCGTAATGCTCCGCCAGCGCCCGACGCAACGCCGGAGATATCTCCGCCCCATCCTGCTTTCGAAGCTTTGACAGCAATTCCGCGTACGTCTTGTCGCCCAGCTCGTTGACCCCGGCCATCGGTGGGCGGCCCGTATCCAGATCGGTGTCGCTCAGCGATAGGGGGCCCTGTCCGAGCGATCGCAGCAGCCCGCGATACCGGGCGAGTGAAGCCGCGTAGCTCTCGAGGAGCATGCGCTCGGTGTCCTGGGTGAGCGGCTCGAAGGCGAGCGGCTTGAACGGTCCGAATTTGGGGATCACTTTGAAAATCGCGACGACGAGCCGTACGAGCAGGCGCGGTTTGCGGTACGTGGTCCCGAACTCCTCGTCGTACTGCTGGCGCGTCATCGTGTAAACGAAGCGCTGTTCCGTCACGTCGGGAGTTGCAGCCACGATCTCGTCATGCTTCTCGCGCCATGCGACGCGTGTCACATCGGGGATAATTTCACTCGCGGCACGGCGATAGGTGCCGATCGCAAGGTCTACGTTGCCGAAGACGTCCTTCAGTTCCATCCCATAGGTTTCACGAAAGGCCTGTTCCAGGAGCGGCCGCGCCACTTTGAACCCGATCAGATCCTGGTACGCGTCGGATTTGAACTGGCCGCGCGCGACCTGCAGCACGTCGAACGCGAATTCAGTCATCACGTGACGGGCCGGCGAATCCGCAAACAGCACCGCATCTCCGTATTTCGCCCGCAGCTTGGGATAGAGGATCGGCAGCGCGTGATTCACCGTGGGATGGGCGGCGTTATCGCTGGCGTAGTGAGCGAGCGCGCCAAGCGCGAACGCATATTCATCGACGGTCCGTGCCGATCGGATCAACGCCGTGACGAAATCGCCCGAGCGGACGTAATGCACCAGGTTTGTGAAAAAACGGCTTCCGAACGGGTAATACCCGAGGTCCTGGATCAGGCAGCCGCCATAGGCGTACGCGCGTGCTGCCTGGATCTCCTCGGGGGATGCCCGAGGAAAAGTACGCTTCAGCACAGGCGCAATCTGGTCCGTCCACGCATCATCGATCAGCGCCTCGTGCGCCAGTACCGAATACCCCGATGAGATGGAGGGTGAACAGAAGAGAAACAACGCGGCGGCTGCGAGATAGGCACACGGTCGCATTCCGCTGAAGAGAATCCAAACAGCGTGCCGCAGGGTCAATATCTATGCCGCACTGCACGCGCCGGAATCATCGACATCGGCGATTCACCTGAACGGCGACTCGTCTATCCCCTCGATGAACTCGGCGCTAGCTCACCCTCCGAGCGTGCGGTTGCCGGGTACTCGTCTTGCTGGCTTTATCGGTGAACTTGTGGCGAGGTGAACGATGAGTAACGAGACGTTGATCGCCATCGTGATCGTCGTGGTCGCGGTGGCGCTTGTCGTTGGACTGTGGCAATTTGCGAGGCGCCGGCGGACTGCAGTCTTACGTGATCGCTTCGGACCTGAATACGACCACGTATTACGATCAGCGCGTACACCGGCGGAGGCTGAACGGGAACTGCAGGAGCGGCAGGCCAGGGTGGAGAAGTTTTCGATCCGGCCATTGTCGCGTGAAGACGCGGAGCGGTTTGGCGCGGAGTGGCGAACGGTGCAAGCACGGTTTGTCGATGAGCCACGTACCGCTGTCCTCGACGCGGATCGCCTCATTGGCGAGGTGATGCGCAGTCGTGGTTATCCGGTTGACGACCCGAATCGCCGGCTCGACGATCTTTCTGTCGACCACGCGCATGTGCTGAATCACTACCGTGCCGGACGTGAAATCGTCGCGCGCCACGAGCGCGGCCAGGCAACGACGGAAGATTTGCGTCAGGCGATGGTTCATTTCCGCGCGCTATTTGAAGAGTTGGCAATGGTCACTCGATCGAACGCGAGCAGGAGGGCATCATGAGCGAAGAGCGGCTGACGACGCGCGATCTCGCGCAACGAATGGACAAGCCCGAAGGCAAGCCGCCGGTCGAGGAGACGGGGGACGCGCGTGTGATCCAGATGTTCGCGGGTGACGAAGCGGCGGGGTACCGGACGCGGTGGGAGGCAGTGCAGACCGGCTTCGTCGACGAACCGCGGAAAGCCGTCGAGGAGGCGGATTCGCTCGTCGCCCAGGTAATCAAACGTCTGTCCGAAGTCTTCGCCGAGGAACGAACGAATCTCGAGCGGCAGTGGGACCGCGGCGATCAAATCTCGACGGAGGATCTCCGAATCGCATTGCGAAAGTACCGGTCTTTCTTCGACCGCCTGCTGTCGCTCTGACCAGCAAGCAAGTGCAACCGGCAGGGATGGTTCTTCCGTCTAAGACGCCATGGACCTCCTTGCCGACATTCGATATGCGGTTCGCTTACTCGTAAAGACTCCGGTTTTTACGGTCGCCGCCATCGCCACCCTCGCGCTTGGTATCGGCGCTAACACGACGATCTTTTCGCTGGTCCATGCCGTTCTGGTGCAGCCGCTTCCGTATACCAATCCAGATGAGCTGGTCATCGTGTGGGAAGATGCGACGTTCGTTGGCTTCCCGAAGAACACGCCGGCGCCCGGCAACTACAACGAATGGCGCATGCGCAACCGGTCATTCGTGGATATGGCGGCGATGCGCGGCGGGACGAACGCGAGCCTGACGCTCGACGGCCCTCCGGAGCAGATCCAGGGACGGTCGGTCACAGTCAACTTCTTCGACGTGTTGGGCGTGAGGCCGGCTCTTGGTCGCACCTTCAACAGCGCTGACGCGCAGGGCGCCCAGGTCGTCCTCATCAGCGACGCGCTCTGGCGGCGCCGTTACGCGAGCGATCCAGCGGTTGTCGGTCGCACCATCGTGATGAACGACGTCCGGCACGAGGTGATCGGAGTAACGCCGAAGACGTTCGTGTACCGCGATCGCGACGTCGACTACTGGATCCCGATGCGCCTGCCACCCCAGTTTGCCAACACGCGGAGCTCGCACTTCCTCAACGTCGTGGCGCGACTGAAGCCCGGTGTATCGCTGGAAGCGGCTGATCGCGAGATGAAGTCGATCGCCGCCCGTCTCACCGAGGAATATCCGGATACCAACCGGGGTATCGGTGCGACGGTGGTGTCAGTGCGCGACGAAATCGTGGGCGATACGCGGGTCGAACTCATCGTCCTGATGATTGCCGCAATGGCTATTGTCCTGATCGCCTGCGCGAACCTCGCGAGCCTTCTCCTGTCGCGGTCGTGGGCCAGGCGCGGCGAGTATGCGGTCCGTGTGTCCCTCGGTGCCACACGTGCGCGGCTCACGCGACAGATTGTGACGGAAGCCTTGTGCCTGTCGCTGACCGGTGGTGCGATCGGATTGGCGATTCCAGTGTTCGCGGGGAAGCTGGTCGAACGTCTCATTCCCGTCGGCTTGATGCCCGCCACGTCGACGCTTGACTGGTGGATCTTTGGGTTTGCGGCAGCGCTGTCGATTGCGACAGGGCTGCTCTTCAGTCTCGGGCCGGCGCTTCAATCCTCACGCGCGTCTACCGCGGAAGGGCTTCAGCAGAACTCGCGAGGCGCCATCGGCGGCACATCCACGCGTCTGCTTGGTGATGCTCTCGTCGTTCTCCAGGTGTCAGCCACGCTGGTGCTGCTCGTCGCGGCCGGGCTGATGTTGCGGACGCTGGCCAATCTCCGTGCGATCGAGCTTGGCTTCAACCCGGACCGCCTGTTGACCATGCAAGTGTTTTTACCGCAGCCGAAGTATGGCGATGCGGACCGGCGCACGGCGTTCTACGATCGGACCGTTGCTGAACTGCGCAAGCAGCCGGGCATCGCGGGTGCCGCGTTTGGCGCAACGCTGCCGTTCCAAAGCACCGGCAACACACAGGGGTTCACGATCGAGGGACGCCAGGCGCCTCCCGGGGAGATCCGGGATGCCTTGTACCGCGTGGGCACCAGTGACTACATGCGGACGCTCGGCGTCGCGGTCGCCGAAGGCCGTTTGCTCGACGAACGAGACAGCGCGACAGCACCGCACGCGGCGGTGGTCAACGAGACGCTAGCGCGACAGTTTCTTCCGAACCAGAGTGCGCTCGGCCATCGCCTTCAATTCGATCCAGATGGCCCCTGGTTCACGATCGTTGGTGTCGTCAAGAACGTGCTCGAACGCGGATACGAGCAGGAAGACAAGCCGGCAGTGTACGTATCGTCGCCCCAGGTGGGCGGCAGTCCCGCCAATCTCATCGTCCGGGTGTCTGGGGATCCCGTGTCGTACGCTGGCGACGTCCAGCAGGTAATTCATGGCGTCGATCCGGACCAGCCGGTGCGCCTTATCCGGTCGATGTCCGATGTCGTCAATCTCACGGTCGCCGATCGCCAGCAACACACGACGCTGCTCGTGGTGTTTGGCGGCCTCGCGCTGCTCATCGCCACCATCGGTCTCTATGGCCTGCTCGCGCAGGCCGTCGCCGCGCGCAGCCGTGAGATCGGACTGCGCATCGCCCTCGGCGCAAGATGGCAGGGCGTCGTGACGATGGTGATGTCGCGAGGGATGGCATTGACAGCCGCAGGCCTCCTGCTGGGCGGCGGCGTGGCGTGGATGGCTACGCGGACCATGCAGACGTTGCTCTATGGCGTGGATGCCGGAGATCCGCTCACTTTCGTGCTCGTTCTCTCGCTGCTTGCCGCGGTGGCCGCCGCCGCCTGCGCCATCCCGGCGCTCCGCGCCGCGCGCGTCGATCCCATGATGGTGTTGCGCGATCAATAGGGCAGCGAGGCTGCTCCCCAGGGCAGCGAGATGCCTTGACTCTCCCCGGCCGGCGCATGAATATGGTCGGCGCGTGATGCCGGCCATGACTGCTTCAGTGGCGACGGGGAGGAACGTCGGAGTCGCCGCCTCTCCCGATCGACGCCTCTATCGTCTGACTGCGATCGACACGTTGCGTGGACTGGTCATCGTCATCATGGCGATCGACCACGTTCGCGACTTCTTCCTCGCCGGGGCGCTGCAGGATCCGATGGCCGATCCGAACGTCACGCTCAGCGTGTTTGCCACGCGCTGGATCACGCATTTCTGCGCGCCCGTCTTCGTGCTCCTGGCGGGAGTGAGCGCTGGTTTGATGACGAGCCGCAGGAATCCGCAGGATCTGGCCCGCCTCTTGATGACCCGCGGTGTGTGGCTCGTGTTCGTGGAATGGGTCCTCATCTCGACGCTATCGACGTTTTCACCTGGCGGGATCCCCGAAGTCGGCGGACAGATCCTGGTGCCGATGCAGGTGATCTGGGCCATCGGTGTGAGCATGATCGTTTTGTCCGGCGTTCAGTTCCTGGGACGTCGAGCGTGCTGTGTCATCGGCCTCGCAATCGTAGCCGGTCACAACCTGCTCGATCCATTCTGGCCACGCACGCAGTTGCTCGAGCAAAACTGGCCGGCATGGGCGGCGCTCCACTCCCAGATGGCGATCAGCGTCGGTCCGTTCCTCTTCGTCTTCATCTACCCGGTAGTCGCCTGGGTCGGTGTCATGCTGCTGGGATTCGGCGTGTCGGGAGTTTTCGAACGGCCGGCCGCGCAGCGCAACGCGGCCCTATTGACGGCGGGTCTGGCCATGACAGGCGGGTTCATCCTGCTGCGCGCCATTGACGTGTACGGTGAGCCCAATCCGTGGCAATGGCAGGCCCGCGCCCCGCTCGCGACGGCGATAGATTTTCTGAACACGACGAAGTACCCACCGAGTCTCGATTTTCTAATGATGACGCTCGGGCCGGCGGCGGTGATGTGCGCCTTTGCTGATCGGATGAACGATGCCCTCAAGAACGGGCTGATGACGTTCGGTCGCGTACCGTTTGCCTTCTACGTGGCCCATGTGGCTCTGATCCACGCGTTGAGCGTGCTGCTCGGATTGACGCAGGGCTTCAGTGTCGGCCAGATGAAGACCATCTTTCTCTTCTATCCAGATGGATACGGCGTGTCGCTGCCAGGCGTGTATCTGGTGTGGGTGCTCGTCATCGCGCTCCTGTACCCGTTCTGCCGCTGGATGGTCTCTGTGAAGGCGCGGCGTCGCGATTGGTGGCTCAGTTACCTGTAGCGGCGGGTGAGCCAGTGCGCTCTCACCTGGCCAGTTGTTTCGCCACGAAGATCACGAAGGGGACGAAGCTACGACCCGCACGGAGCGTGCGGAGTTTCAACCCAAGGAACGCTGAGAGCAGAGCACTGCGGGGATTGCCACCAGCGAAGCGCCACGGGTCGCCGCGCTTTGCGCGGCAAGGAATGGGCGAGGCAGCGATCACAAGCGTCATGAGGACTCGGCGACGCTTGTGGTCGCCGTCTCGTCCGTTCGTTGTGCCGGCCCATAGGGCCGGCTCGACCCGTGGCGCCTCCGTGTCTTCGCTTCTCCGCGGTCGATTTCGTGTTCTTCGGGATCTTCGTGGCAACGCTTTTTGGGAGTTGGAACTTGGGAGTTGTCATCGCCCGACGAAGTCACCGATTCCCTTCAGCCCTTCGACGTGATCGCAGACCGCCTTCAAGACCATGAGCATGGGCACCGCGAGCAGCATTCCCGGGACGCCCCATGCCCAACTCCAGAATGCGATCGCCACGAAGATGGCGACGTGATTCAGTGATGCGGCGCGACTCAGCAGGTGAGGCGTCAAGAACATCCCTTCGACAGTCGTAATGGCGAGCGCGACGCCGGCAACGAGACCGGCCATTTGAAAGGTCCCGAACTGCAGATAGCCGACAATTGCCAGTCCCGCTGTCACGATCAACGGCCCAAAGTACGGAACGACGTTCAGCACACCAGCGAGAACACCCCACACCAAGGGCTCGGCAATCCCCAGCCACCACAAGGCCAGCCACGTTGCAACCGCCACGGCAACAGACGTCATCACCTGTACCCATATGAAGCGCTGGATCTGTGCGGCGATATCATTGAGAATGCGCACCGTGATGCGCTTGCTGTTGCGACTTTCCAGCTGCGCGACGAGTTTCCGCTTGAATGAGTCATCTTCGTACAAAAGGAAAATCGTCAGGAACAGGACCATGACGGCCTGGCCGAGCAGTCCAAACAAGCTCAGACTTCCCGTCCAAATCAGATCAGATACCCGCCACGATTGTTGAATCTCGACGCGTGTCACCCCGGGACTCTTCGGTGCCGTTCCCGCTTCTGCCGCTGCAGAATCGACGGCCTCTGCTGCCGCTTGAATTTTTCCGAGCGGTGAGTCGCCTTTGGTGCGGCGCTGTTGGCGGAAGGTTTTGCGCAGCTGCTCAGTACCTTCCGGCACTTTCGTGAGTACTGATTCAACCTGAGGCCAAAGGAGAGTGGCGCCCGCACTCAACGCAGCGACCAATCCGAAGACTACTGCGAGCGAGCCGACCAGTCGCGGCACGTGCCATCGCTGCACTGTATCGACGATCGGATCGAGCATGTAGAACAGCATCAGACTCACGACGATCGGCAGGAGCAGTGGGGCGGCGAACCACATCATGGCGATGAGGGCGCACCCGGCCAGAACGTGAATCGAAGTCCGGCTGCCCCAGAGCGTTCGCGCAGGTCGGTGGACGTCGGTCGCCTGTTCGCTGGGTGATTCCTGCCGGACGTTCCCGAAGACGGCCTTCATGGCGCGTCTCTGACGGCAATGGACGTGCCAGATTCGTTTGCAAGAACGCACCCAGTCCCATCCGGCCTGCGAACGCCCGGTCCCCCCTGAATGTAAGGGCTACACGGGCGAGGCTCAGTTGCGCCGTATGATGTCGGCGGCATATACGAGGGACTCGACATGAGAGTGACTATGAGGAAATCGCCATGGGCGTGAGCAGGATTGCAGTCGTTGCCCTGGTGGGCCTGACTGTCGGCGCGCCCACCGTGATCGGTCAGATCGGAGGCGGACAGTTCCAGGGTGATGGACGAGGCAGGGCAGGTGGGCCGCCACCGGCGCCGCCGAATCTACCGGAGACGCCGACTGCGGTCGCGTTGCCGACGATCTCAGCCGAGGTGACGGGGCCCGGGCCGATGTTTGATTCGTCGCCGTCGCTGGCGCCGGGCAAAGGGCTGGCCGCCTTCAAATACGACGCGCACGAATATTTCGTATCGGGCACTGCCAACGGAGAGCGCTATCTCACGCGCGTCGTCGTGCGAAAGCCGGCCGACAACGCGAAATTCAGCGGGCTCGTGCTGGCCGAGGCGATGCACGGCAGCGGCGCCGCGCACATGTTCGAGTTCACCTCGATCTACACCATGGCATCAGGTCACGCCGCGATAGAAATTTTGACGACGCCTCCGGCGCAATTCGTCGCGTTGAACGAAGCGCGTTATCGCAGCTTGAAGCTCACAGGCGGACAGACGAATGAAATCCTCGCGCAGGTCGGGTCGCTCGTTCGCAGCGGAAATCTGCTGGGCGGATCGGTGAGAAAGATGGTGCTGGCGGGCACGTCGATGACCGCCGGTGTCCTCATCAACTACCTCCCGGCGCACATGGTCTACCGCACTCCGCAGATGCAGCGCATCTACGATGGCTTCCTGCCGATGTCGAACGGATCGATGATTCGCGACATCGACGTGCCCATCATTCACGTGCCGACGATGCACGAGGTGAGCGGGAACATCACAAATCGACAGGACGGCGACGAGCCCGGAAAGCAATATCGCCTCTACGAGTTCGCGGGCATGGGGCACATCGACACGCGCGACAGCGTACGCATGAAGCCAAACCCCTGCGCGCAGCCGCTCAGCAGCTTCCCGGAGCAGGCGTTCATGTCGGTCGCACTCGATCACCTGTTCAAGTGGGTAGACCAAGGCAAAGTGCCGCCGCGCGCCGATCGCATTCTGCTCGATCGCAACGAATACAACGACGGCTCCATGATGGCGCTCGACGAGCACGGCAATGCCCGGGGAGGTATCCGCAACACGTACGTCGACGTCCCCACGGCGCGCTACACGATTCGTCCGGCGGCTGCTACGCCGGTGGTGCCCAACGCCAGCGAGTACATCACCAGAGGCGGCCAGCAGGCTGCCAATCTGATGTGCGGACTGAGTACCTCGCAGACCGACTTCACGTCCGCACAACTCAAGGCGATGTACAAGAGCAAGCAGGCGTACGTGAAAGCCGTCGAGACTCGACTCACCGAGCTCGAGAAGGCTGGATGGTCATTGCCGCTGTATCGCGAGATGATCCTCGGGGACGCCGCGAAGGTGGATTTTTAAAAGACACCGGGTGTCCTTGTTACTTCTTCTGCAGCTCCTGCTCGCGGACTTTCTCGAGTTCCTCGAGCTCGCGGTTGTTCGTGCAGTAGAACTCGTAGATCTCGCCGTTGCCGAGCGTCCATCGTCGCGGCGCGGATTTCCACGGCTTGGTCAGTACTTTCGGATCGTCGACGGTGACCTCGACGATCAGGTAGTTCATCGACGGACGGCTGTAGCGCTCGATGACGCGCAACTGCTCGCTGTGAAACCAGCCGTTCGGCATGACGTAGGTCCGCTCGTCAAACCCCGTCGACTCGACCACCAGGGTGTCGCCTTCCCAGCGCGCGGCGCTGTTGCCGTGAAAGAGCGGTTCGGGATACTTCGGCAGCGGCCGTCCGTCCGTGTGGATGACGCGGAAATTGTTGAGCACCTCGTACAGCTGCACGAGCATATCCGGCTTGTGTACGAGCATGGTCGAGTACGGATTCTGCAGCCAGATCGCGGGAACGCCGCGGGGCATGCAGTTTACCGATGATTTCGAGAGCTCGAGCTCGGTGGGCGTCATCGATTTGATCTTCTCGAGTGCCCACGGCTGGAACGAGGGGCGTTCCTCGGGTGTAACTTTCGGATCGAACTGCCGTATCGCCGCCGGATCGACTCCGTAACGGCCGCTCACGCCCTGGCCGGCGCTGTTTGGTAGCCAGTGTCCGGACAGGTCCGGGTGGCCATCGGGCAAGCGTGGAGGTGGGCCTCCGGGCGGCATCACCTTGATCGCATATTCCGTTTGTTGTGCCAGAGCCGCACTGTCATCGATGTACGACAGCGCCAAGGCTGCGGCACATACCAGTAGGAATCGAAGATGGAATCGCATGTTGCTCCAAGGCGGATCTGATGACTCGCCTCTAACAGGCGGGTCTAAACACCCTCCTCTACGTGCGCGCGCGTTGCGCCCTAGTCCTGTAACTGGCCGACCTGGCGCACGACGCCATCGGAGAACTTCAACGTGCCGGCCGCAGCGTAGTTCTTCTTGCCATTCCGGGCGAGACAGCCGCGAACGAACACTTCCTTGCCGACGTTGTCGAGAAACAGTTGCCGATCGTTTCCGGCGCGGCGCAGAGTGATCAATGCGTAGGTCTGGAACGACCATGACTCCACGTGACCGTCGTTCTCTTTCACGTCCACATAGAAATAGGCGTGCGGGTTCTGCCAGTCGAGTTTCGTCAGGATGCCGGTGAAGTCGCGGCAATTCTTGCCGTCGAATTCCGCGGCAAACGAGTGATGGGCGAGCGCTGCCGGCGCGAGCCGCAGAAGACCGGCACATACGACGGCCGCAGCGAATGCCGTTCCACGCAGGTGTCGTCCGACGGATATCCTCATCACGTTCTCCCTCCCACACGAAGCGCCTCAAGCACGTGTTGGGCCGCGTCGCCGGCATCCTGTTCCGAAAATCCCGTCGGAAGCTCGATGATCGTGCCGGCACTTGCAATGCTATTGAACTCTTCGGACAGTTGGCCTGCAGACGCCTCGCGCAGCTCTGCGGCGATGACGACGGTCTTGGGGCGCGTTGCCTTCAGCAGGATCAGCGCGTCGGACATGTTGTTGGCCGTCAGCGTGCGGTACCCTGCCTCTTTGAGAATCTCGCGAAGGTAGGTCAGCACGTCTTGTGACTCGTCGACGCAGAGCACGTCTGGATCGTCGAATGGCGAATCAGCCCCTTTCGCGGCGCGGTGCATATCGACAATCGAGTCCGCCTCGGTCGCGTACGGCTGGAAGACCGCTTTCAGGCGTGTGATGCGCAGTACGTCGTCGATCTTCGGCGATACGGCGCAGACTTTGAGCGTGCCTCGCCGGTCCTGGGGCCGGGTCAGATAACGCGCGATCAGGCCGAGGCCGCCGCTGTCGATGAAGTCGACGGCGCCGAGGTGCAGGAGGACGCGGGGATTCTCCGGCAGCAGGCGGTCCAGATACACCTGGAGCGACCTGGACTCTTCACCGGCCACGATCCGGCCGCTGCATGTGACAACCGTCACATCGCCAACACAGCGACTATGCAACGTGAGCGACACAACCCCCCCGGGATTCACTGAGCCAAAAACGGTCTGATTATGCCTCAGGATCACGGCGGGGACACGACCGACGCCGTGCTGCAAGCTCTTCGCTGAAGTTTCGGGGGATCATGGTCGGTCCCGGCCAGTGTCCTGCGTACGTTGCGATTGACGCGCACGACAGGATCCTTTCGTAGCGATGTTGATCGGGCACGCAATCCGGTCCTGTGACATGGACAGTTCCCGATGCATCAATCCGGTGCGCCGCCTGGTGCGGAAGCTGGACCGCGAAGCGCCCGGCGCTCTGCGGGCGTGACCCTATTACCCTAATACGGCAGACAGTTCGCCGTTCGAAGCGCGTCGCCGCGTCCGATCGCGGCATGCGATTCAACCGGCAGATTTCGGCCCGTTTCATGTGGCTGCGTTTGCCGGTCCCAATCGACCGGCAAGCAGGTGTTACACCGCGGGTCAAAGGTGGTTGCGGGATGTCACGGAACTTGATCGTCGCGGTCGCTGTGGTGTGCTGGTCGGCTCCGCTGTTGGCCGAGATTCGACTGGTGCCGGCGTTCACGGGGCTGTCGTCGCCGGTCTTCGTGACGCACGCGGGTGACGGCACCCATCGCCTGTTCATCGTCGAGCAGGGCGGCGTCATCAAGGTCGTTCGGCCTGGGTCGTCGACGCCCACCACGTTTCTGGACATCCGGACGAAAGCTCTCTCGGGCGGCGAACGAGGCCTGCTCGGCCTCGCGTTCCATCCGCAATATTTCCGGAACGGTCGCTTCTTCGTCTACTACACACGAAGCGGCGACGGTGCGCTCGTCATCGCGGAGTACAACGCTTCGACGAACTCTGACATCGCGAGCACGACCGAGACAACGCTGCTGACGATTCCGCACCCCGGGCAGGCCAACCACAATGGCGGCATGCTCGCTTTTGGCAATGACGGCTACCTGTATATCGGTGTCGGCGACGGTGGATCGGGTAACGATCCGCCGAACAACGCTCAGAATCCGGACGTACTGCTCGGCAAGATCCTGCGCATCAATGTGGATCAGCCCGATCCTGTTGGCCGCACGCGCTACTCGTCTCCCCCCGACAACCCCTTCGTCAACAGGGCTGGCCGCGACGAGATTTTCGCTGTCGGATTGCGCAATCCCTGGCGATTCAGCTTCGACCGTCTCAGTGGCCAGCAGTGGGTTGGCGACGTGGGTCAGGACGTACGTGAGGAAGTCGACACGCCGATCGTGAGCGGCGGCAATTACGGCTGGCGCGTGTACGAAGGCGCTCTTTGTACGAACATCGATCGCGCGCTGTGCGCGCAAGTGAACTTCGTCCCGCCGCTGTTCGATTTCTCGCACGCCGGGGGACGCTGCTCGGTGACGGGAGGGTATGTGTATCGAGGCTCGCTTGGCGTGTTCGCGAGCGGGACGTATGTATACGGCGACTTTTGCTCGGGCGAAATCTTCGTGTGGAATGACGAGCAGCGTCTCCTGTTCGACACCGCGATGAACATTTCATCGTTCGGTGAGGACGAGCAGGGAGAGCTCTACGTCGTTGATCTCAACGGATCCATCAGCCGGCTTGTCTCTGACTGCGCGCTCACCATTCCGGCGACGAGCCACTCGTTCACGGCGATGGGCGGATCGGACAATGTCGGCGTGACGGCGTCTGCAGGATGTGTGTGGACCGCCGCATCGACTGCCCCATGGATCCACGTGACCTCAGAGCCGCGCGGAAATGGCGACGGTGTCGTGCAGTATTCAGTG
>JBKPNV010000072.1:0-8926 GCA_046732795.1 Acidobacteriota bacterium | reverse complement strand
CCTGAGTCCGTGGTCGCACTTTCAGCGGTCGCGGGCGGAGGCTGTAGAGAGAGGCTTCGGAAGGCTAACCGCTCTGGTGGAAGAAGAACGCATCGAACCTGCCCATCTGGTGCCGCTTTTCATTTTGCGTTCTATAACACCCTGGCGCGCCGCACGGTCACTGATCATCGGAACTGAGCGCTTTCAGTGGTCTGACGCAAAAAGGTTCGCGAACAACTCCGAAAGGCCGACAAGCAGGCCATCGAGTTGTTTCGAGAGCGCGCCGCAGCCATGCTCGACCGGCGGTTCGTACCCGAGGGAAACGCCAGAGGCCGGTTAAGACTCTTACGGAGCTCGCCCTGATCGATCATGAGATCAGCAAACAGAAACGGCATATCCCCATTCGGCAGCTGGTTCGGCGCTCAGCCGACTCCATCGGCGCTCTTGCCGGGGGAGTCTCCTCCCAAGACGCGTGAGGTCGGGTTTCAGGGCCGCCTACGTCTTCGACGTCTAGCAGACCGAAGGACGGCCGCTTCCGACGCCCGCTCGCACGCGGGGAGATCCCGCCGAATACCTAAAGCTGCTGAAAGGAGTGGCTCCTCGGGCTGGACTCGAACCAGCAACCCTCCGGTTAACAGCCGGATGCTCTGCCATTGAGCTACCGAGGAATGGCGGAATGCACACCCTGCGGGCCACGTCCGCAAAGCAACCTTCCGATCGTAGCGAAAGGATCAGGCGGACGCAATATCCAGCAGTACACTAGCACTCATGAAACATCTGCTGCCCGTCCTTCTCCTTGTGTCAGCAGCCGCCCTCGCTGCGCAAGAACAGGAAAAGAAAGTGCCGAATGACTCGCAGCGGATCACCGTCCCCGGCTGCGCCAACGGTCGCACCTTCATCGTCGCGGCCCGCGAAGGCCATGAGCCGACCAGCGGCGAACTCGCACCGGGTCGCCGGTTCCGCCTGTCCGGCAACAAGGACGTCCTGAAGGAAATCGAGAAGCGCGAAGGCATGATGGTCGAGGTCACCGGTCTGGTGCGCAAGGCCGATCTCGCCGGACCTGGCGGCCTTTCCACCGGCGGTGGGCGCGTGAGGGTCGGCGGCGGTGCTCCACAGTCGCAGGTGGGTGGCGGCCCGGCGAGCGGTACGCTGACCGGCGTCAAGACCGACGCAGTGCTCGACGTCGAAGGATATGACCGGCTCCCCGAGTCCTGTCCCTCGAGGTAAGTACACACGAAAGGCGGGCCTGAACCCGCCTCCACGTTTGAGTCCGGCTCAAGCCGGACACTGCGTTACTGGGGAGCGTCGATCTGAATCGGCAGCAGCGCTTCCGTCTTGCCTTCCAGCGCTGTCGATCCGGTGGGGTACTTGCTCGACTTGAGCATGAACGCAATGACATCAGCCGTCTGCGCGGGCATCAACGTTCCCGGCGCAGTAGCCGGCATCGTCGTCTGCACCTTCTCGTAGAGATCGCCGAGCGTCTTGCCCGTCCAGTTGGTGAGGAAATCCATTCCCGCGAGCGGAGGCATGGGGCCTGAACCTTCGAGGTTATCGCCGTGACACGCGGCGCACTGTTCCTTGTAGATCGCCTCGCCACGCGTCGCCTGCTCTGCGGTGTACACGCCGGCGCTCGCTTTGCCCTGTGCTCCCAGGACCGCGTACGATACCGACACCAGGAACGCACACACTGAAAGGATGGCTACTGTCTTCCTCATACCGTGATCTTACTTGGTTTTCGGTTTCCGTCGACCAACGCGGCCCTTTTCCCCACCTGTCCAGCCGAGTTGCACACCTGTGCCGATCAACCCGAGAACAACCCACGCGATCGGCAGCCATTGTCGATCTGGTGCCGGATTCAACGGGTAGAGCACCCAGACGTCGTTCGCCGCAACCGCGGCTTTCGCCGCACGATCGCCGATGATCGCCATGGAGCCCACGATGATCGTCCACGCGCCGCCAAAGGCGGTGCCGAGGATGATGACGTAGCGCTGGAGGTACATCGAGCCGGCGGCGCCGGCCACAGCACAGAACGCAATGACCAGGAAGTGAGGATCCCGGCCGCTCGCCGAAAACGCCAGATTCGCGACGAGCGCTCCGAGCCCCGCGCCGAACAGCGCCACGCCCACGAAATACGCAGCGAAGAGGATGCCGGCGCCAATCAGTCCGCCAACCAATCCGAGAGCCAGCATCGACGTCGTATCGCTCGGCGCCACGATAGAGCTGCTGGCGAATACCCCGAAGATGAAACCAAAGATCGCGAGCACAAGGCGGAACATCCGATAGCCGAAGAAACAGGCCACAGTTCCGCCAAGGAGCAGCACGATCGCTGCAGGCAACTGGTAGGAGGCGGGGAGCATTGTTGATTGAGCGATTATTGATTATTGATTCGTTGTTGATTGTTGATTCGTGATTGTTGATTGGTTGCTGATTCGCCATCCACAGCGAAAATCAGGAATCCGAAATCAACAATCATCAACGAGTCACAAATCAAAGATCAAGAATCAACAATCCAGGCGTCAGAGGTCGCGTCGCCCTTCCATCGCCCGTGTCATCGTCACTTCATCGGCGTATTCGAGATCGGAGCCGACCGGAATCCCCATCGCGATGCGCGTCACGCGAACGCCGAGCGGCTTGAGCAGCCGCGCCAGATACAAGGCAGTGGCTTCCCCCTCCACCGTGGGATTAGTGGCCAGAATGACTTCGTCGACGCTGCCGGTGCCGACGCGCCCGAGAAGACCTTTGATCTTCAGATCGTCCGGACCGACTCCGTGCAGCGGCGACAGCGCGCCCATCAGCACGTGATACACGCCGCGGAACTCTCGTGTCTTCTCCACGACCGCGACGTTCTGCGGCTCCTCGACAACACATATCAGCCGCTGATCCCGTGTGGCGCTGGTGCAGTAGCCGCACGGATCGATATCGGTGATGTTGTTGCAGGTGGAGCAATAGGTGACGCGTTCCTTGACGTCCCGGATGGCGTTGCACAAGTGCTCGGCATCCTCGCGCGGGTGCCGCAGAATGTGAAAAGCGAGACGTTGCGCGCTCTTGGCGCCGATGCCGGGGAGCTTCTGCAGCTGCTCGACCAGCCTCGTTAGCGATTCAGGCAGGGACAAGGCTAGAAGAGTCCCGGGATCTTCAGGCCGCCAAGCAGACCTGACATCGACTGCCCGAGTTGCTCGTCGACTTTGCGATGGGCGTCGTTGACCGCAGCCAGGATCAAATCCTGAAGCATCTCGACATCGTCTTTGGAAACGACTTCCGGGTCGATGCGAAGCGATTGCAGTTGCTTGCTGCCATTGACGACGACGGTCACCATGCCGCCGCCGGCGCTCGCCTCGACACGCATCTCGGCCATCCGCTTCTGCATTTGTTCCTGCATCTGCTTGGCCTGCTGCATCACGGCTGCGATATTCACATCTCCTCCACGTCGCGGATCTCGGCCGGGAACACGTCCAGCAGCGCCTGCACGCCAGTGGATGACAGCGCTTCGGCCTTCAGATCTCTCTTGGGCGCAGCCGCCGTTGCGGCGCCCGCCGGCCGCGACTCAGACGTCTGGTCACCTTCAGATGTGGCCTGAACCGCGGCGACAACAATCTTACGGCCCGTCAGCCGTTCGGCGGCCGCCTCGAGCCATGGACGCGACTGCTCGAACTGCTCACGCAGGGCGCGGTGCGCAGGGAGAAATGTGAACGTCACGCGATCGTCGACCACATCGATCTTTTGCGCCTGGGCGACGACGGTGTTGTAAAAGAACCCCTTTCCAGAGCGGATTTCAGCAAGCAACGAGTCCTTCAAGGCGCTTGCCGGCGCGACCACGCGGTCGCCTGCCGGTGCGAGCGTGTCACTTGTCGCCGGGAGCTTGCCACTTGTCGATGCAAGCTTGTCACTTGCGCCTGCAGGCTTGTTACCTGTCGGTGCGACTCGGCTACCTGCCGGTACGCTCTTGCTACCCGCTGGTGCGACTCTGCTACCTGTCGGTGCGGGAGTCTTCGCTCCACCGCTACCGAGCTGCTCGAGGAGATCGGTCAGCGGAACGAGCTTCCTCAGGTGCATCCACCGCAGCAGCACCATCTCGAAGTAGTACCTCGGGTGCGACACGGTACGAATGTCCTGCTCGGCGGTCGAGAGGAGATCGAAGGCGCGCATCAGATCTTCGCGCGAGAACCGACCCGCAAGTGCCGTCAGTCGTTCGCGCTCGTCCGCCGGCAGCTCCTCCTCGCTCATGCGCTCCGGATCGACCGACATCACCATCATGTCGCGCACCAGCTGCGACAACTCGCGGCAGACGAGCCTCAGGTCAGTCCCGGACTCGACGGCTCGCTCGGCCTGCGCGAACGCACCCGCAGCATCTTCAGCGACGACGGCGTCGATCACGTCCATCAACAGATCGCGGCCGACGAGCCCCAGGACGGTCGATACGTCCTCGACGCCGATCGTCCTGCCGGCAAACGCGATGACCTGATCCAGCGCGCTCTGCGCATCACGCATGCTGCCTTCCGCCGCCCGCGCGATGAGCGCGAGCGCGGCGTCCGAGGCTTCGACGTTCTCCGCTGCGACGATCCGGCGGAGCTGCTCGCTGATGGCCTTCGGAGAAATCGTTCGGAATTCGAACACCTGCGAGCGCGACAGGATCGTATCCGGAATCTTGTGAAGCTCGGTCGTCGCCATCATGAAGGCGACGTGAGGTGGCGGTTCCTCGATCGACTTGAGCAGCGCATTGAACGACGCGGTCGAGAGCTGATGGACCTCGTCGATGATGAACACCTTGAAGCGGTCACGCGCCGGTGGAAACGCCAACCCGGCGATCACGACCTCGCGGATGTTGTCGACGCCGGTGTGGCTGGCCGCGTCGATCTCGAGCACATCGAGATCGCGTCCCTGGGCGATCTCGACGCACGCATCGCACTCACCGCAGGGGTCCGGCGTCGGACCCTTGACGCAATTCAGCGCACGCGCCAGGATGCGCGCCGTCGTAGTCTTGCCACAGCCGCGCGAGCCCGCAAAGACAAACGCCTGGGCAATACGTCCGCTGGCAATCGCATTGCGCAGCGTACGCGTGACCACCTCCTGCCCGACGACATCGTCGAAGCGCTGCGGGCGGTATTTGCGCGCGAGAACCTGATAGGACATGGGGAGGAGACGGGGGTGCGACTCACCGCGACCCGGTGCACCTGCGGCACACTGCAGGGTCTACTTAGCGCTGCTGCCTTCCGGCCCTGACGCGGTTCGCAGGCTGGAGTTGCACAGGGTCCGGGCCGCGATGCGGCGCACCCACAGCCGGGCCCTTCGGCGTGCCCGGTAAATATCGAGTGTAACGTACTGGGGCGGTTCGGCTGAAGCTGCGCGGAAGTACGGCTGAAGCCGGACACTCTAGGTACGCTCAGCGTGTCCGTCTTTAGGCGGAGCCTACAGCAGTTGTCTGGCCAGCGATTCGTAGAGCTGAATGGCAGCCATCATTTCATCGACCGCCAGATGCTCGTCGTCGGTGTGGGCCACGTGAATCGAGCCCGGCCCGACGAGCAGGGGTGTTCCCCAGCGGGTGAGCATCGGAACGTCTGTGGTGTAGGGGAACACGGCGGTGTCGAAGCCGGGCAACGTGTGCATGCGCACGGCGGGAATGTCGAGCACGTGCTCGATGTGCACCAGGCTCTCGACTACCCGCATGGCGTCGTGTACCGCGCCTCCGTCGCCAACGGTCCTGAACACCAGCTCGGCGGACGCGTGGGGGGAAACCACGTTGGGCGCCACTCCGCCTTCGATCAGGCCGACCGTGTAATGGGTGCGACCAAGCAGCGGATCGTCCGGGAGCGTCACTCCACGCAGCACCATCAAGGCGTCGAGCAGCTTGTCGATGGCGGATTCGCCAAGCTCGGGAAACGAGGAATGCGCGGCGCGCCCATCGGCATGGAGGCGAACGCGGACCATCCCCCGGGTGGCCGCCCCCAACCGGTTGTCGGTCGGCTCACCGTTGATCAGGAAACGGACGCTTGCAGGAGCATGCTCGTTCGCGACGCGCGCGCCGTCGCTGCCCCGCTCTTCGCCTGCAACGAACAGCAGCGCGATCCGTCTCTCGCCCGCCGCGCGCAACGATTCCGCAGCCGCGACCTGCGCCGCCAGTATTCCCTTTGCGTCACAGGCGCCGCGGCCGAAGAGCATGCCGCGCTCTTCCCTGCTCGGGAAGAATGGCGGCACGCAATCGAAGTGCGTCGAGAAGACAACCGACGGAGCCACGTCGAGATGCGCATAGACGTTGAAGCGGCCATCGGCGACCGGCTGCTCCGTGACCTGATACCGGAGCTGTCGAAGGATCTGCGCTAACGCAATCCCGGCATCTGCCTCACGACCGGTCGTCGAATCGATGTCGATCAGACGACGGGCGAGAGAGATTGGATCGGGATTCAAGCGCGCGCCGCGGCCCCCAGCATCTTGAGATTCTGCAGCACCTGGACGACCTTGTTCCGCGTCGCAGCGCTTGGCGGCACCAACGGCAGGCGGAAGTTTTCCTCGATGAGTCCCATCGCCGCCATCGCCGCCTTGCAGGGCAGCGGGTTGGTCTCCACGAAGTTGACCTGAATCAGCGGCAGCAGCCAGTGATGTAGCTTGCGGGCAGCTGCAAAATCGCCCCTCTCGCACAGCTCGACGACTTGCGTCATCTCCGCCGGTGCTTCATTGGACGCTACCGACACGACGCCACGGGCGCCAATCGCCATCGCCGCAACCGTCACCGGATCGTCACCGCTCAACACGATGAAGTCCTCGCGTGCACCGGAGATGATCATGGACATCTGCGGCAGCTCGGGATGCTCCTTGATGGCGACGATGTTGCGCAGCTCGGAGAGCCGGATGGTGGTGTCCGCCGACATATTCACTCCGGTGCGGCCGGGCACGTTGTAGAGCACGATCGGCAGCGGCGTCCCCTCTGAGATCGCCTTGAAATGCTGATACAGCCCTTCCTGCGTGGGCTTGTTGTAATACGGCGTCACCGACAGCAGTCCGTCGGCTCCTACGCGTTCCATGTCGCGCGCCAGCTCGATTACCTCGCGCGTATCGTAGCCGCCTGCTCCGGCAAGCACAGGGACCTTGCCATTGGCTTCTTCCACCACGAGCTCCACCACGCGCAGCCTGTCGTGATGCGTCAGCGTCGGCGCTTCTCCCGTCGTGCCGCAGGGCGAGAGAAAGTGGACCCCGCCGTCGATCTGCCTGCGGGCCAGGCGCTTGACTGCGGCCTCATCGACCGATCCGTCACGAGTGAAGGGCGTGATGAGCGCAGTGCCAACACCAGTAAATGGAGTACGCATGGTGATCTCCGCAGGCGGGTCTGAAGACCCGCCTCTACATCCGCGCACGCCACAGCGTGCGTTCTACGGTCAACCCTTCAACACATCCTGCATGTTGAACCAACCGCTGCGCCCGTGAATCCAGCGCGCCGCCAGCAACGCGCCGCTCGCGAAGGCGCGCCGATCACGCGCACGATGGATCAACTCGATCGTATCCGAAGCGCTGTCGAACCCAACAGTGTGCGTTCCAGGAATCATACCTGCTCTGGCTGACGAGAGGTCGATCGATCGATTGAATCCTGCCGCCGCCATTGCGTCACGAAGGAGCAACGCGGTCCCCGACGGTGCATCGCGCTTGGCCGCGTGATGGATCTCGTGGACCCACGCCCCGTACTGCGGCTGAGCGCTCATGAGCCTGGCGGCTTCCGCAACGACGCGCTCGAAGACGTTCACGCCAATCGAAAAATTTCCGGACGCGACGATGCCGATGCCCGCCTGCCGCGCCTCGTCACGCAGTCGATCGACGTGCGCATTCCAACCGGTGGTTCCAATCACCGCGGACAACCGTCGGGTCGTGTATTGCTGGAAGTTGGCGAGCAGGGCGTCCGCCGTCGAGAAGTCGATCGCGACGTCGGCGTCGGCCCATTCGTCCCGCCCCTCATCGACGCGCCCTGCGATCTCGAATCCCTCGGCTGCGGCGAGCTCTTCGACCATCCGCCCCATCTTGCCGTAGCCGACGAGGAGCAGCCTCATTCGTCGCGCCTCCTCGAGAGTCATCTGCAATACTCCACGAACAGACTTGCGTGCGCGCGTGCCATCACAAGCTGAGGCTGAACCGTCACCGCCGCCTCACTGGAAAAATTCCTCGTGCAGCCGTTCCATGGCGTGCGGCAAATCGGGCTGGCGCAGCACGACCGTGATGTTCCGTCGCGACGCCGCCTGCGAGATCATCCGGAGCGGCACTTCTTCGAGCACGCCGACGACCCGGGCCGCCATCTCGGGCTCATGTTGCAGCACGTCTCCCACGGCACACAGCAACGACATGTGCCGCTCGACCGACACGGCGGCGAACTCACTCAACGCTTCCTCGATCTCGTCCAGGTGTCGCACGTCGTCGACGGTGACCGATACGCTGACCTCCGAGGTGGTAACCATATCCACAGCTGTCGTGAACCGCTCGAAAACCTCGAACACGCGCCGCAGGAACCCATAGGCCATGAGCATTCGTGTCGACGTGATATCGATCACGGTGATATCGGCCTTCGATGCGAGCCCGGTCAGCCCCTTGCGGCCGGGTAGCCCGGCGCCCGTGATCAAGGTGCCGGGCGCGTCAGGCTTCCATGAGTTCAGGATCCGTACCGGGATGTCCCGCTCGACCGCCGGAAGAATCGTGCTCGGATGCAGCACCTTGGCACCGAAGTACGCGAGCTCGGCGGCTTCGGCAAAGGAGAGCTGGTCAACGAGGCGAGCGTCCTTGATGACGCGCGGGTCGGCGCTCAGCATCCCGTCGACGTCGGTCCAGATCTGGATCTCCGACGCCTCGACCCCGGCACCCACCAGCGCGCCCGAGTAATCCGAGCCGCCACGCCCCAGCGTAGAGGTGTGACCAGCGACCGTCGCTCCGATGAATCCACCGAGGACAGGCACGTGGCCGCGCTCGAGGATCGGCC
>JBKPNV010000071.1:0-9627 GCA_046732795.1 Acidobacteriota bacterium | reverse complement strand
GCCGATCGCCGCATCATCCGCAACCATATCGCCTACACGGCTCCCGTCGTCGTTGACGCCAGGATGAAGCCGTGGTACCCGAAGGAATTGTCGTGCCGGGAGGATGTCGCCGCTCTCGTGAGCCGCCGGTGGCGGGAATATTTCCCATCGGCAAAGGTCACGATGGGAGACTCCGAGCGCGGCCATCTCGACTAAGCTAAGCTTCTTAGGCCAGTGATGACGCGAGACGAAATCGTCGCATTCTCTGCACGACGGCTCGAAGGCTTCAATCGCCACGACGCCGTGATGCTTGCCGCCCAACATGCCCCGGGCAGCGTGGTCGAGAGCCCGTTTGCCGGCGGCGTAGCGGTAGGCCGTGAAGCGATTGAACGGGTGCACCGAGCGTTCTTCACTGCCTTCGGCACGGTGAGATTCGAGCAGGAGATGCTGTTGATCGACGGAGACAAAACGGCGCATCTGGTGCACGTCCATGGAACCCACAGCGGCGAAATAATGGGTGTGCCACCCACCGGTCGACCCTTCAGTATCTCCCTTGTCTCTCTCTGCGAGCTGCGTGACGGGCTCATCGCGCGGGAGCAGCGCGTGTACGATTTCACCGGAATGCTATTGCAGGTCGGCGCTTTGAAAGCCAAACCGATCTGATAGACGAGACCACACCAAGCGCATGGCCGAAGCCCGCCTCCACGTGACTGACGCGCAGGGACGACGAGTCGTCGTGCTCGATCGGCCGCTCTTCATGATCGGCCGGCGAACTTCTGCCGACTTGCAGATCGTCAGCACGGACGTTTCCCGCGAGCATGCGGAGATCGCGCAGGAGGACGGGCGTTTCCTGCTGCGCGATAAAGGCTCTCGCTACGGCACGTTCGTCAACGGCGAGCAGGTAACCGAGCGTGTCCTGCAACCCGGCGATCGCATTCGACTCGGCCGGACCGACGCCATCGAACTGCTCTTCATGACCGAAGGCGCCAAGACGACGGGGTTCCTCGACTCTGGAACTTCGGACGGCGGGGATCTGCGGCAGATGGCGGCGATCCTGAACGGGCTTCGCGCGCTTGGTTCGGGTCGCGTGCTCGATGAGATTCTGGGGCTGGTGATGGATTCGGCGCTCGACGTGACCAAGGCCGACCGCGGCTTCATGATGCTTGCGAACAACGAAGGCGATCTGGAGTTCAAGATCGCACGCGGGCGAGGCCGCACGACGCTGCCGGGAACGACCTTCACCACGAGCGAGAAAATTCCCCGCGAGGTCTTTCAGACGGGCCAGAGCCGTATCGTCAACGACCTGATGGATGCGGATATCAAGGATAAGCACGATGGCACCATCGCCATCGGCATTCGTCATGTGCTCTGCGTTCCTCTCCGGGTAACTCCCCCGTCGTCGGCACCGGTCGCGGCCCGATCGGAACGAGTGATCGGCGTACTGTATCTGGATGGCCGCGAGCGAAGCACGATGTTGGCCAAGGCGACGCAGTCTTCGCTCGAGGCATTCGCCACGCAAGCCGCACTGGCGATTGAAAGCGCCCGTCTCTACGCCGAATCGGCGGAGAAGGCGCGCCTCGACCACGATCTCAAAATTGCCGCCGAGATTCAACGCAACATGTTGCCGGACCCGGTCTTCGAGGTCGGTGACATCGATCTGGCGGCGGAGTCCATTCCGTGTCGTACCGTGGGAGGCGATTTCTACGACTACCTCGAGATCGCCGAGCGCGGGCTGGGGTTCGCGTTGGGTGACGTCGCTGGAAAGGGACCGCCGGCGGCGCTGCTCGCCGCAGCCGTGCAGAGCAACTTCGTCGCGCTGGCACCCGTGAGCAGCGATCCGGCTGAAACGATGGCGCGGGTGAACAAGGCGCTGCTGCGGCGAGCCATCGACGCGCGGTTTGCGACGATGTTCTACGGCGCTGTGACCGCGGACGGGCGTCTCAGCTACTGCAACGCCGGTCAGGAACCGCCATTGGTCATCGGCCGGAATGGTGTCGCGTGGCTCGAGACCGGTGGTCCGGTCCTCGGCCTGCTCTCGATCGCGACCTACGAGTTTGCGACCGTCGCACTCGAGCCCGGTGACCTGGTTGTCGTCTGCAGCGATGGTGTGACCGAGGCGCGGAATCGCGCCGGCGATGAATTCGGGCGCGACCGTCTCGTCGAAGCGGTGCGAGGGCGTCAAGGGCGCAAGCCGGAGGCGGTACTCGAACACCTGATCGCCGAGGTGAAGCTGTTCTCCGAAGGCGCGCCGCAGGCCGACGACGTGACAGCCCTCGTCCTGCGGTATCGGGGACGAGGCTGAATTACACTACAGTTCGCTGGTGTTGGGCGGTGCCGGCCGATGTCTCGCTGAGAAGCCGGCCGGCTGCCTGAGGGATGATGGGTTGGCGATGTCACCGACACGAGCGAGTTCTGCGGACAAGATTGCGCGCCCGATTGCAAGTCGCGGCGGTTAGGGAGGACGAATGCAGATCGGACAGCGAATGGTCGGTGATGTGGCGATCGTCGAGATCATCGGCGACATCACGCTGAGCAAGGGCGGCGACGTCATCATCAAGGACAAGGTCCAGAGCCTGCTGCAGCAGGGCAATCGGAAGCTGCTGCTCGATATGGGCAATGTCTCGTATGTGGACAGCGCCGGCTTGGGGCAGCTCGTGCAGGTCTACGCGACGACCAGTCATCTAGGCGGGTCGCTGAAGCTGCTGCGCGTGACCAAACGGCTGAAAGACCTGCTGGTCCTGACGAAGCTCCTGACGGTGTTCGACAGCTACGACAACGAAGCGGAAGCCGTCGCGAGCTTCGGTAAATAGCGATCGTGCCCTGCCCGTTGTGCAGGCTCAAACGCGAATTTCGTACTGGTTGCTCACGCGCACAACAGGGTGGCGCGCGAAGCGCGCCAAGAGAGGCAGCGAACTAGCCACTCAGGCTGCCGGAGTATCACGGCATCGCCCGTGGGCTAGTTCAGGGCGTTCGGGACGGCGAGCGTAAACGGCGCAATCACGGCATCGAAGCGCTCGCCCTCGGCCGTGACCATCTGATAGCTTCCCTGCATCGCCCCTACGGCCGTCTTCAGAGGGCAGAAGCTCGTATACTCGAAGGACCCACCCGGCTGCAGCACAGGCTGCTCGCCGACGACGCCTTGTCCTTTGACGCGTTCCACCTCACCGTCGGCATTGGTGATGATCCATTCGCGCGAGATGAGCTGCGCGACCTCGGGACCGCTATTCGAGATGCGGACGTGATACTGGAACAGATACGATCCCTCCCGTGGGGAACTACGGTCGGGAATGAACTCGCTCCGAACCTGGACCCGTATTCCGCGTGTGGTGGCGTCGCTCATCCGGACGCCACGTGTACTGGTATCAGTCATCTCTGAAGGGTGCGAAGCGCCGCGCTGGACCGCCGAGGTCAGCCGACGCCATCGCTGATTATGTCATGGCCACTGTTTTGAGAACCGCTGCGCGTGGAACCGGCGAACGCATTCGGCGTAGTACAGTTCCGGGACCTGCGATGGACCCTGCCAAGAAGAAGGGTGTTTCCGCCTCGGCCGCGTGGCGCGAGGCACGGGCGCTGCTGTGGGCGCATCGCCGCCGTCTGCTCATCGGGCTCGCGCTGATGCTGGTCAGCCGCCTGGCGGGACTGGTGCTGCCAGCCTCCTCCAAGTACTTGATCGATGACGTGGTTGGGAAGAATCGGACGGATCTGTTGCCGCTGATTGCCCTGGCCGCCGGGTCGGCCACGCTGGTCCAGGCCGTGACCTCGTTTGCGCTCTCGCAGATCCTCGGTGTCGCCGCGCAGCGCGCCATCACGGACATGCGCAAGCGCGTGCAGGCGCGGATCATGCACCTGCCGGTGCGTTACTTCGACTCGACACAGACCGGCGTGCTGGTGTCGAGGATCATGAGCGACGCCGAGGGAATCAGAAACCTGGTCGGGACCGGGTTGGTGCAACTGGTCGGCGGCCTCGTGACGGCGGTGATGGGACTCGGCGTCCTGTTCTGGTTGAACTGGCACCTGACCGTCATCACGATCCTCGTACTGGCAGCGTTCGGCGGAGGAATGGCGTACGCGTTCCGCACCTTGCGACCGCTTTTCCGCGAGCGCGGCAAGATCAACGCCGAAGTGACGGGACGCCTGACCGAGGCGCTCGGGGGGATCCGCGTCGTCAAGTCATACACGGCAGAAAAGCGCGAAGAGATCGTCTTTACCAAGGGTGCGCATCGCCTGTTCCGCAACATCGCCAAGTCGATGACCGGTGTCTCGGCGACGACAGCCGGCAGCACGGTAATCGTCGGAATCGTCGGCGTGCTGATGATCTGGTTGGGTGGCCGCGCGATCATCTCGGGCGAAATGACGCTCGGCGAGTTGATCATGTACATCTTCTTCATCGGGCTCGTCGCCGCGCCGCTCGTGTCGATTGCGTCGATCGGGACGCAGATTACGGAGGCCTTCGCCGGCCTCGACCGAATCCGCGAGATCCTCGACATGTCGACTGAGATCGAGGAGGACGAAAGCCGCGAGCCGGTCGACAGGCTCGCGGGAGACGTCATATTCGACGACGTGTGGTTCGAGTACAACCCCGGCCAGCCCGTGCTTCGGGGCGTCTCGTTTCATGCGGGGCAGGGGACGACGACGGCGCTCGTCGGTTCGAGCGGGTCGGGGAAGAGCACACTCATCAGCCTCGTGATGGCATTCAACCGGCCGACGAAGGGTCGGGTGATTGTCGACGGTCAGGACCTCTCCGATCTGCGCCTCATGGACTATCGGAGTCAGCTGGCGTCGGTGCTGCAGGAAAACTTCCTGTTCGACGGCACCATCACGGAGAACGTGGGCTACGCGCGGCCGGGGGCCACACGCGACGAGATCATCGAGGCGTGCCGGATCGCGCACTGCGACGAATTCATCAGCCAGTTTCCGCAGGGATACGACACCGTCGTCGGTGAGCGTGGCATCAAGCTATCGGGCGGACAGCGCCAGCGTGTGTCGATTGCCCGCGCCATCCTCGCGAACCCGCGCATTCTCATCCTGGATGAAGCGACCTCGAGTCTCGACAGCGAGAGCGAGCAGATGATTCAGGACGGCTTGCGCAACCTGCGGGCCGGCCGCACGACGTTTGTGATCGCCCATCGTCTGTCGACCATCCGGAGCGCGGATCAGATCCTGGTGCTCGAAGAAGGGCAGGTCGTCGAGCGGGGCACTCATGCCGAGCTGATCGCCTTGAATGGGCGGTATCGCTACCTGCACGACAAGCAATACAAGTTCGAGACCGATCGCTTCATCAATCCGGGAGAGGACTTCACGCCGGAACCCGAGAAGCCGAAGGCGGCTCCGGTGAGAGTGGCGCAGAGCCTGTAGGAGGCCGAACACGAATGGATGAATCGATGTTGCTCAATGGGGTCCTTCGCAGCGTGCTGGGAGGACGTCGCCGGCGCTCTCGCCGGGCGATGCGGTATTTGAACCGCGGGATCGGTGGACCACTGGGTGGAACACTTGGCTCGATAGGGGGATCACTTCTCTCCAATCCGAACGTGTTGTTCACGGCTGCGGGACTTGCGTGGGGAATCTTCGAGACGCTCCAGGAGGGAAACACGGCGGGAACAGCGCCGGGAGCGCCGGCGGCCTCGGCCGCGGCAGGAACATCTCCATTGCCGCCTTTGCCGGTTGTCGACACTGCGTCGACCGACGTCAGCGGTCAGGCGCTCCAATTCGTCCGCCTCGCGATATCGGCAGCGCATGCCGACGGATCGGTGAGCGACCAGGAGCGGCAAGCCATCCTGGATCAAGCTCGCATTGCGGGTGTGGACCGCATCGTGGAGCAGGAGTTGATGCAACCGCGTCCGCTCGCGGAGATCGTGGCTGGCGTGGCTGATGACACCCATCGCGGCACTCTCTATGTGCTTGCATACAGCATTCTTCGCGGTGACGAACAGCCAAGCGGTGCCGAACGTATCTACTTGGCGAAACTTGCGCACCTGCTGGGGCTCGATCCAAAGACGGTTCAACAACTGGAGCAGAATGCGGGCAAGCGTATAGACGCGCAACCGGATGAGAAATGACACCGGGTGTGATTTTCGATTTTTTGTGTGCCGGAAATCACACCCGGTGTCTTTGAGGACGGGAGACAGTAGCGATGTCAGACGACCAGTGGTTCATGGCCATCGGTGGGCACCAGGTGGGACCTGTGTCACGAGACGACGTGGTGACGAACCTACGGAACGGCACCATTGATGGAAACACGCTCATCTTCGGTCCGGGCCTGACGAACTGGACGCCGCTGAAGGACGTCCCGCAACTGGCCTCGTTTCTGAGCGGCGCGTCGGGCGCTCGCACGGCGGCGCCGCCCCCAATCGTGCCCGGGCGCCGCGCTCACGAGATCGACTTCCGCATCGTCGGCAGCGAGATGCAGTTCGTCGAGGTTGAACTGGATCCGGGTGAAAGCGCAGTCGCTGAGGCGGGGTCGATGATGTACATGACGCCGGGCATCTCGATGGAGACCGTCTTCGGTGACGGGGCACAGCCACGCGGCAGCGGTGTGATGAACGCCATCCTCGGGGCCGGTAAACGCCTCATCACCGGTGAGAGTCTGTTCATGACTGTGTTCACCAACTCGGGAGGCGGTAAGCAGCAGGTCTCGTTCGCCGCGCCGTACCCCGGCAAGATTCTCGCGATGGATCTCAAGCAGCTCGGGGGCACACTCATCTGCCAGAAGGATTCGTTCCTGTGCGCGGCGCGCGGGGTCGCGATTGGCATCGCGTTTCAGCGCCGCATCGGCGTCGGCTTGTTCGGCGGCGAAGGTTTCATCATGCAGAAGCTCGAAGGCGACGGCCTGTGCTTCGTGCATGCGGGCGGAACCGTCCATCCGCTCGACCTGGGCCCCGGCCAGACGCTGCGCGTCGACACCGGCTGCCTGGTCGCACTACAACCGTCGGTGGCGTACGACATTCAGTACGTCGGCAAGATCAAGACGGCCTTGTTCGGTGGTGAAGGATTGTTCTACGCGGCGCTGACGGGTCCCGGTCGTGTGTGGCTGCAATCGTTGCCGTTCAGCCGTATGGCCGATCGGATCTACAAGGCCGCGCCAGCCGCGGGCGGCAGCCGTCGCGAAAGTGGCTCGATCCTGGGCGGGCTCGGTGATCTGCTCGACGGAGACCCGAACTGACGCGGCAGGAGCGGCAGCAGCTGCTCAAGGTCCTGCAGGCGCACGCCCAGACCGTGGCGATTGCTGAAGCGTGCGCATCCACCACGCGCGACCTCGCCGCGGAAGTCGCCCGCGGCGGCACGCCAAGCCGTCACGATTTGATGACGACGGTTGATCAGGCCGAGCGCGCGCTCGCCGATCTGGCTGCCGTCCGCGAGGAAGTCGAGCGGTTGCTGTCGACTCTCGGTACGGGTTGATGAAGTAAAGGCGGGTCTCGAGACCGGCCGCATCCCTCGACGACAGGGTTCCAGCACCGCTCCCCGAATAAAATCGTTCTCGCATGCGCACGCCCGTCACCCTTGTTACCGGGGCCAGCGGAGAGATCGGCCATGGTCTGATCACCCGGCTATCCGGCACCGGCCGTCCGATCGTCACCATCGATCTCGCCCCGCTCGACCCGTCTCTTCACAAGCTGGTGTTGCGTGAGTTCACCGGTTCGATCACCGACAGCACGCTGCTCGAGCGCGTGTTGGCCGAGTTCGAAGTCGACCTGATCTTCCATCTCGCCGCGCTGCTCTCGACGCGCGCCGAGTTCACGCCGGTCACCGCGCATCACGTCAACGTCGAGGGCACGCTGACACTCCTCGAGTTCGCGCAGCGTGAAGGTGAGTCGCACGGCCGCACGGTTCTCTTTCTGTATCCGTCATCCGTGGCGGCGTACGGCCTCCCCGATCGGGCGACGAAGTCCAGAGTCGGACGGATTCGAGAAGACGAATGGAACACTCCGCGAACGATGTACGGCTGCAACAAGCTGTATTGCGAACACCTCGGTCGCTACTATGCGAGGTTTTACAAGCAGCTCGCGGCGCATGCCACCGGTCGAGTCGACTTTCGATGCGTCCGTTTTCCCGGCCTGATCTCCGCCGTGACGATGCCGTCGGGCGGCACCTCGGATTATGCTCCGGAGATGATTCACGCCGCCGCGCGCGGCGAACCGTACACGTGTTTCGTGCGTCCGGATACGCGCATTCCGTTCATGGCAATGCCCGACGCGATCTCGGCGCTTCTCGATCTCGCCCGGGTGCCGCGCGATCGACTGACGCGAACCGCGTATAACCTCACAGCCTTCAGCCCCACCGCGCAACAGATCCATGATGCGGTGATGGCCGCCTTTCCAGGCGCAGTGGTGGAGTGGGGCACCGATGAGAAGCGGCAGAGTATCGTTGATTCCTGGCCAGAAGATGTCGACGATGGCGCCGCCCGCCGCGATTGGGGGTTTGCACCGGTCTACGATTTCAATTCTGCGTTCGAGAAGTATCTGATTCCGAACGTGCGCGAGCGATATCGATGAACCACCTTGTCAACCTTGTTGTGGCAGCGGCTGTCTGGAGGTCGTCATCGTCAGTGCACACGCCGGATGGGGCCACGACGATCACGAACGGTTTGCCACGACGATCACGACGATGACGAACGGCCACGACGATCACGAACGGTTTGCCACGATGATCACGACGACCACGAACGGCCACGACGATCACGACGATGACGAACGGTTTGCCACGATGATCACGAACGATTTGCCACGATGATCACGAACGGTTTGCCACGATGATCACGACGATCACGAACGGCCACGACGATCACGAACGGTTTGCCACGATGATCACGATGATCACGACGATCACGATGGTTCAGCACGAAAACGAAATTCACGGAAGATAACGTTCATCGTGACCGTCGCGGACAGATTCCGGGGTCTGGTGGCATTCGTGGCCATACTTTCGAGCCGCACGCGATGGAGCGGTATCGATGAAGGGCCTTGTTATGGGGGCGGCCTGTTTGGCGGCGATGGGGAGTGCCCACGCCGGATGGGGCCACGATGATCACGAACGGTTTGCCACGATGATCACGACGACCACGAACGGCCACGATGGTCACGACGATCACGAACGATTTGCCACGATGATCGCGACGCTCACGATGGTTCGCCAAAAACGAAATTCACGGAAGATAACGTTCATCGTGTCCGTCGCGGACAGATTCCGGGGCCTGATGGCATTCGTGGCCACACTTTCGAGCCGCACGTGATGGAGCGGTATCGATGAAGGGTTTTGTTGTGGGGCGGCCTGTTTGGCGGCGGTGGGGAGTGCCCACGCCGGATGGGGCCACGACGATCACGAACGGCTTGCCACGATGAGCACGACGATGACGAACGGTTTGCCACGATGATCATGACGATGACGAACGGTTTGCCACAATGATCACGACGATCACGAACGATTTGCCACGATGATCACGATGATCACGACGATCACGATGGTTCAGCAAGAAAACGAAATTCACGGAAGATAACGTTCACCGTGCCCTTCGCGGACAGATTCCGGGGCCTGATGGCATTCGTGGCCACACTTTCGAGCCGCACGTGATGGAGCGGTATCGATGAAGGGCCTTGTTGTGGGGGCGGCCTGTTTGGCGGCGGTGGGGAGTGCCCACGCCGGATGGGGCCACGA
>JBKPNV010000070.1:0-39847 GCA_046732795.1 Acidobacteriota bacterium | reverse complement strand
TCACTGCACGGTTCCTTCGCTGGAACGTTATGGTCGACTTCTAAAGCCGGCACTCGGGATTGGGGATTCGGGATTGGGGGAGAGAGCCACCCCGTATCCTCAATCCCGATCTCCACTCCCAAACAGTCCGGCGTCAGGAGTCAAGCATCACTGAAGGGTGCCGCTTGGTGTTTTGCGGCCGAATGGCGGCAGCCGCGCGAGGGGGTCCGCCGAGTCCCGATCCCGAGCCCCGAGTCCCGGATCCCGTCCCGGTCTATAATTTCCGACCAATCGATTCGGTGTCGGACCGAAAGGAGTCTCCATGTCCTCTCGTATGCTCGTCATACCTGCTCTTGCTGCCTTTGCGTTGGTCGCTGCCGCCTGTGGAGGGGGATCGCCAGAGTCAAAGGCTGGAGCGCCAGCGGCTGCGGCCGACCACAGCGGTCATACAGGCGGCGGAAGAGTGTTCTTCATGGAGCCGGCCAACGGTGCCACCGTGAAAAGCCCGGTCCATCTCGTGTTTGGAAGCGAGATGGTGACTATCGCCCCGGTTCCGCCGGGTGAAGTCACCGAAGTACGCCCGAACACGGCGCACTACCACCTTGGGGTGGATACCGATTGCCTGCCCGTGGGCTCAGTGATTCCAAAGGCCAACCCGTGGGTACACTTCGGCGACGGGAAGAACACGATCGACATGCAGCTGTCGCCGGGCATGCACAAGCTGGTTGTGCAGGCCGGTGACGACAAGCACGCGACGATGGCGGGACTCTGCGAAACGATCAACGTCAACGTCCAGGGCGAGTAGATTATTTGATTTGTGATCTGTGATTGTTGAATCGTTGTTGATTGGAGATTGTCGATTTGTGGTGGTTGCTGGGATTAGCGCCATATCGATACTCAACAATCAGTAATCACCACCGATTCAATAATCTCCAATCACGAAATCGATAATCTCTAAAGACTTCCCAGGAATCCCATCACCGCCGATGTAAACGCCTCCGACTGCTCGACGTTGCTCAGGTGCGCAGCGTCGAGCGTTAGCATCTTCGAGCCTGGAATCGCCCGGTGGACGAAATGGAGACCTTCTGGCGGAGTGGCTGCGTCGGTGGCACCAGCGATCAGCAGGACCGGGCAAGTAATTCGCGCGATCGCTTCCCGTAAATCTTCGTCGCGTAACGCGGCACAGCAACCCAGATAGCCAGCCTGCGGACACGTTGCGACCATCGATCGGAAGTGCTCGACCAGGTGCTCGTGCCGCTGACTGAAGTCAGGAGTAAACCAGCGCGCGATGGCCATGTCAGCCACGCCGCGCATGCCCTGCTCCTTCACGAGCGCGATGCGGTCGTTCCACGACTCCAGGCTTCCGATCCGGGCGGCGCTGTTGGCGACCACGAGGCTCGCGACGCGGTCGGGCGCGTTGACCGCCAGCCACAACCCAGTCAGTCCGCCGAGTGAGATGCCGCAGACGTGTGCCTGCCTTACGTCCTCGGCGTCGAGAATGGCGAGCGCATCGCGTCCGAGCTGCTCGATCGTGTAATTGCCGGCAGGAACCGACGACGACCCATGCCCGCGCGCGTCGTAGCGGATGATGCGATAGGTTCCCAGCAGCGCGGGTACCTGCTGCTTCCACAGATCCCGCGTCGTCCCGATTGAGTTGATGAAGAGAAGAGTCGGTCGATCGAGCGGGCCTTCTGCTGTGTAGCCGATTCGCGCGCCGTCGCTGTCTACGAGGCAGTCCATGAGGTCGTCAAACCAATTTCCAAGTCCAACTCCCAAACCGGATCAATAGCGCTGCGTTGGTCGACGATGCAATCCATGGGAGAAGGGGGTCGGGAGTCATTTAATGAGGACAACGCGCAGGGTGTGCTGTCCAGATCAAATGACTCCCGACCCCATTCACAAATCAGTGCTTACTCGCCGCGGCCATGGCGGCTTGGCCGCGAGCATGCGAGGTCGAGAAGATCACATGAAGCGACATCAAGGCCTGCAGCGGATGCGCGCCAGCCTCGGCAAGCGGTCCGACGTGATCGCTGACCTTTCCGCCGTGGCCGACGTTGATAAGCTCCCTTGCCGCTTCGCGCTGCTTGCCCTTCAACCCGTACTCGTCGGCGACAGTCTCGAAGTCGTTGATGATGCGGTGACGCAGCTCGGCGCTGTGACGCGACTCGAACATCAACTTGTTCAATCCGTACGCCTCCGACGGCGGATGCTTGTAGAACAGGAACCCCTGGTTCTCGAACCGGAAGCCGCCGTACACGTCGTCAATCTGGATACGCTTCTTCGTGCGTGCGCGCTCGGGCAGGAAACGCATCATGCAGAGGCCGTGGTGCCAGGTCGGGATGTAGTCGATCAGCTCGCCTTCCAGCGCGCCGATGGCGCCGAACATGACGGCCCAGTTGAGCATCTCGGTGTTGCCCACTTCATCGAGCTGCGTTCCGGTCATGTTCAACAGCGCGTCGGTGTTGCCGGCCTCGAACTGCGAGACGAGCCACCGGTCAAAGTCGAATTCCGGCGTGAGGTATTTGGAGGTGCCGGGGAAGTGCGACATCCCGCCGCTGGCGATGATCGCCACCCGCTCCGTGCGCGCCTTGACGATTTCGGCAATCGCCTTGCCCAGGGCGGCGCATCGCTTCGGCGTCGGGAGCGGTGGGACGTAGACGTTGGTGAAGAATGGGATGACCGGGATCGGACGCTTGCCGATCACGTACTCGAAGGGGATCGAGAACGCATGACCGAGCTCGGCATCCTCCGAGTAGGCCATGTCGAAGTTGTGGTCGATCACGAGCTTGTTGAGGATGTCCTCCGCCATCTCGCGATGAATCGGCAGATTGTGCTCGCGGCCGGCGAACCTGGCGATCGCGCGATCGCCCGCCACGATTGCAAACGACGGCACGCAGCTCACGGAGAAGGTCTCTACGTGATCGGCGCCGAAGAAGAGGATCGCGTCCGGTTTGGTCTCGTCGAGAACCTTGCCGAGCTCCTGCATCGCCGCGCCGGCCTGCTCGAGCTGGTTCGGATCCTCGTCCGGTGGCCGCGTGAACATATATGGGGTGTGGCACGTTCCGACTGCTGCGACGATCTCGCCCATCTCTCTGACTCCTGTTACGACACCGGGTGCGATTTCCTCGAGAAACGCTGCGGAAATCACACCCGGTGTCTTATCTAGTTTATCTATTCATCGCCCGATCGATCCCGTCCAGCAGAGCCATCGTCTTCACACAGCTCGCCGCGCTCGACTCGGGCTCGCGTCCTTCGCGAATCGCGCCGACGAATTCGACGTCCTGACGATCGAAGGCGGCGACGCCGTCGAGCTGCACGTCTTTGCCCTCGCTGTCGGTCATCGAATCCCGATAGACCTTGTAGGTCTCTTCTTCCCCGATATAGCGATAGAAGCCGCCGAACGGCCCCTTGTTGTTGAACGACATCGCCATGCTGAAGATCGGTCCCTTCTTCGATTTCATTGCGACGGTGATGTCCATCGGGATCTGCAGCATTGCGTGATCGGGACCCTTCTGACCCCAGACATCCCAGTTGGGCTCATCCAGGATCCAGTGTGCCAAATCCACCGAGTGGCAACCGTGATGCCAAAGCAGGTTGTCGACCCACGAGCGCGGCTGCCCGTGCATGTTGAGATTCGTCCGCCGGAAGAAATACGTCTCCACCACCATGTGATGCAAGTGGAACGTTCCCTCCTGGATGCGCTTGCGGATCTCGCGATGCGGGCTGGAGAAGCGGCGCGTGTGGGTCACCATGCAGACTTTTCCGGCCGCTTTCGCGCCGTCGAGCATCCGTTGCGAGTCTGTCAGGTTGAGCGCCATCGGGATCTCGACCTGGACATGCTTGCCCATGGCGAGCGCCAGGAGCGTCTGGTCCGCATGCTGATCGGAGGGTGTCGTCAGAATGACGGCATCAACTCCCGGACGATCGATGCAGGCCTGCAGGTCAGTGGAGGCGAAGGGAATATTCCACTTCGTGGCGAAATCCTTCACGCCTTCTTCGGTGCGGCCGGCAACCGAGACGACCTGCACGTCGTTGAGTTTTGCCAGGGCCTTCACGTGAATTTCGCCCATTGCCCCGGTCCCAGCCAAACAAATCTTCATCAACTCTCCTCCGCTTCGACGGCGCAATCACTCAATTGTCGATTTCATGATCTTTGGTTTGATTTCTTGATTGAGGATGGTTGATGGTGGCTGCTTCGCTGCAAATCACCACCGAATCAACACTCAACAATCTCCAATCGACAACAAATCACGAATCAAAAATCATCAAATCAACAATCGAACATTATCTCTCAGGCCCAGTACAGCCGCAGTGGATTCTCGACGAGGAGTTTGTGCTGCAACGCCGGCGTGGTTGCAATGTGCGGCACGTAATCGACCAGCAGGCCGTCGTCGGGCATGTGGTTCTTCAGGTTCGGGTGTGGCCAGTCGGTGCCCCAGAGCACTCGCTCGGAAAATGTCTCGACGAGTCGCCTGGCAAACGGAACCACGTCGCGATAGGCGTTCCTCTCGCCGTTGATCGCCGGAGGCCCTGTGACGGTCAACCGCTCGGGGCAGCTGACTTTCGACCAGATGTTTTCGTGCTCGCGCAACATCCGGACGAACAGCTCGAACTCGGGGCCATCTACCGGTTTGCTGACGTCGGGTCGCCCCATGTGATCCACGACCACGGTGGTAGGAAGCGTGGTGAAGAAGTCCCAGAGTTCCGGAAGATCCGCGGCTTCGAAGTAGATGACGACGTGCCAGCCGAGCGGGGCGATCCGGTGCGCGATCTCGGTCAGCACGTCGCGCGGCGTGAAGTCGACGAGGCGTTTGACGAAGTTGAAGCGGGTGCCGCGGACGCCAGCCTCGTGCATCGCTGTGAGCTCGGCGTCGGTCACCGATCGATCGACGGTCGCCACACCACGTGCGCGCCCGGCGGAGGTGAGCAGCGCGTCAACGAGTGCCCGATTGTCAGTACCGTGACAGGTCGCCTGAACAATGACGTTCTTATCGAAGCCGAGATGATCGCGGAGTGCGAAGAGCTGCTGCTTCGAGGCATCGCACGGCGTGTACTTGCGTTCGGGGGCGTACGGGAACTGATCGCCGGGCCCGAATACATGACAATGCGCGTCGACGGCACCGGCCGGGACTTTGAACGTCGGGATTGACGGGTTTGGGTGAAACGGCAACCAGCCGGGGGATGTTTCGAACTTCATGTCAGGTCAACGTAGGTCAAAGTCAAAATCAAAGGTCGAGAGTCAGCCGATCTCCTCGGTATCGATTTCCCGCTGCACTGTGGGGTTGTATCGCGCGCCGGATACCGTTGACGAATTGATCAACTCGTTCAGCTTCGCAATCGCGGCAGGGGAGAGGCGGACCTGTTCGGCGCGCGCATTCTCTTCGAGATGATCGAGCCTGGTCGTGCCGGGAATCGGAATGATGTGCTGTCCTTGAGCGAGGACCCACGCCAGTGCCGCCTGCGCCATCGTGCAGCCCTGCTCGCGAGCGACCGCCGACAAGCCGTCGCGCAGGGGGAGGTTCTTCGTAAAGTGCTCTGTTTGAAAGCGCGGCATCGCGAGCCGGATGTCCTTGGCAGGGAAGGTCGCTGGATCGATTGGCTCACCACCCAAAAAGCCGCGTCCGATCGGGCTGAACGCCACGAACGCGATGCCAAGCTCACGACAGGTGTCGAGAACGGCGACTTCAGCGTTGCGGGTCCACAGCGAGTACTCGGTTTGAAGGGCCGTGATTGGATGCACTGCATGCGCCTTGCGAAGAGTCGCCGCCGAGACTTCTGAAAGCCCGATCGTCCTGACCTTGCCCGCGTTTACCAGGTCCGCCAGGGCGCCGACGCTCTCCTCGATTGGCAGCCGTTTGTCCCACCGATGCAGGTAGTAGACGTCGATGACATCGGTCTTGAGTCGCTGGAGGCTCTCGTCGCAGTTCTTCCTGATCGTCTCCGGGCGCCCGTCGATCTCGCGCTGACCCTGCGCGTTCCTGAACATGCCGCCTTTGGTGACGAGAATGAATTCGGCGCGCCGTCCGCTGAGGACGTCGCCGATCAACGTCTCGTTCGCGCCGAACCCGTAGAGAGCGGCGGAGTCGATGTGCGTGTACCCGAGATCGAGCGCTTTCAACAGCACTGTGGCAGCGGTCTGGCGATCGGGCGGCGTGCCATACGCATGCGAGAGGCACATGCCGCCGAGACCGATTGCCGAGGAATTGAACGGTCCGAGTTTTCGAGTTCGCATTCGTGAGTTGCTTCAATCGAAGCACGACACGCAGAGGCGGCGAGAGCACTGAGAATACTTTGGAGGTCTTCTCGGTGCCCCGGAGCCTCTGTGTGTCGTAGTCACAGTCCGTGCTTGGTTGCCTCTTTGGGCGTTGACTAAAGCGGCTTCCCAGCCGTGGGCGACCCGTTGAGCCATGCCGCGCCCTCTGCATACAGTGTCTCGACGGCGGCACCGCGCAGCCCGGGAAGATTGTCCTTGATCGAGAAGCCGATCTTTGACTGCAGGTAGGCGAGGTGACGGTAACCCTCTGGAAATTCCGCGAGGCGGCCGGGATCCAGCTTCAACGAGGCCGCTGGGTCAACCGGGTCCATTCGATCTTTCTCGTAGATCGGTTGACGACGCACGATACCCCAGTGCCCGCGCTTCTCGAGGAAGTCGTAGAAGCGGCCCGTGCATACGACGTCGACCAGGATATCGTCGACTTGGGCTCGCTGGTTGATCGTCATCTTGGTCTGCGCGATGGCCCGGTAGCCGGCGACCTCGCAGGTGAAGCCGCCGAGGAAGTGCAGGATGTTGACGCCGTTCTCGAAGCCTTTACGGCTGACCTCGATGAACTGGTGTGCCGGACCCTGAAACCAGGTGGCCGTCATCCACCCATCCTCATGCCAGACGGTCGCGAAGCGTTCCCAATTGCCGGCGTCGCGCCACAACGCCCAGTTCTCGATGATGTCTCTGATGGCTGCTTTCTCGTCGCTCATCGGTGGTTGTCGAATCATCGGACGTCGCTGATTCGATTGCGAAGCGTCCCGATTCCCTCCACTTCCGTTTCCAGCACGTCGCCATCGTTCAGAAACTCCTGAGGCGTGCGACCCATGCCCACACCTTCAGGTGTGCCGGTGGCGACGATGTCTCCAGCCTCGAGCGTGAGCCCCTTCGAGAGCCATTCGAGAATGACGTCTACCGGAAAGATCATCTTGGCGGTGCTCGCATCCTGCTTGACTACGCCATTGACGCGCAGCTGCAACTGCTTCGATTGCGGGTCGCCGAACTCGTCTGCCGTCACGACCAGCGGGCCCATCGGGCAGAACCCGTCCAGGCTCTTTCCTTTGAACCATTGCATGTGCTGCTGCTGCAGATCTCGTGCGCTCACGTCGTTGATGACGGTGTAGCCGAACACGTGTTGAAGTGCCTCAGACCTCGGGATGTTGCGCGCGGGCTTCCCGATGATCGCTCCGAGCTCAACTTCCCAGTCCACCTGTTGAGTGACGCTGCGGTCGACTGGAATGTCGTCGAACGGCCCTGTCACGCTGGTCGGGGCTTTGGTGAAAATGACTGGGATAGTCGGAATCTTCACCTCCTGCCCGCGGGCACGTGCAGCTTCTTCAGCGTGCGCGACGTAATTGCGCCCCAGGCAGAACACGTTCTTCAACGGCCGCGGAATCGGTGCGTGCCAACGGACTGAAGACACCGGGTGTGATTTCTCGGCAGAGTCTCGGAAGTCACACCCGGTGTCATATCGCTCGACCAGCTCACGCATTCGTCTCCACGCGTCTGGTCCCTGCTGAATTAGATCAAGCAGCGTCGCCGGTGGCTGCCAGCCGTCGAGCGGAAGCGTGCGCGGGTCGATCATGCGATCGCCGCGGACGACACCCAGACGAGGAACGACATCGGACGCAAGTGAGAACGAAGCGTATTTCATGCAATTTTCGGTGAAAAGTGGAATGTCAGAGCTTTGACATTGGCGCTATGGCGAGTATACTCCGGCCACTTCTGAAGCCCGCGTGCTCCAGGTTCGCGCACGTGTGCTTGGCCGTGGTGTGTAGAAGGAGGAGAACCGGGATGAGGCAGGCAGTTCGTCACGTGGTCGCTGGACTGTGCGTCGTGCTTTTGACTGCAGGCATCGCGTGGGCACAGGCCGGCGCGACGGCGCAGATCAATGGAACTGTGCGTGATACAAGCGGAGCCGTCCTACCGGGCGTCGACGTGACCGTGACACAGACCGATACGAACTTCACGCGGTCGACTGTGAGCGACGCCGAAGGAAACTACGTCTTTTCCAACCTGCCAACCGGACCCTACCGACTGCAGGCCATGCTTTCTGGATTCCGTACGTTCCAACGCACTGGCATTGTTTTGCAGGTTAATGCCAATCCCACGATTCTCATCGAGATGGCGATCGGAGAACTTGCCGAGACCGTTTCCGTCGAAGCCGCAACTCCTCTCGTCGAGACGCGTAGCCCTGCGGTCGGTCAGGTGATCGAGAACGAACGGATCGAAGAACTCCCGCTGAACGGGCGCAATGCCACAGACCTGATCGCGCTCGCGGGTGCTGCCGTTCCGCAGCCGCAGCTCAATGCCACCAGCCGCAGCATGCAGGGGCAGGGGCAGGCCATTGCCGTTGCCGGTGGTCAGGCCTTCGGCGTCGCCTATCTGCTCGATGGCGCAACCCACAACAATCCGTACGACAACCTCAATCTGCCATTTCCATTTCCCGACGCTCTCCAGGAGTTCAGGCTCGAGACCAGCACCACCAACGCGAACAATGGCATGCACTCCGGGGCGGCGGTCAACGTTGTCACCAAGTCCGGCACGAACCTGCTCCACGGCGATTTGTTCGAATTCGTCCGCGACCATCGATTCAACGCGACGAACCCGTTCAATCTCGTCAACGCGACCACCGGAAAGCGACAGGACGATGGGCTGAATCGTAATCAGTTCGGTGGCACTCTCGGTGGTCCCGTATCGACCGATCGCCTGTTTTTCTTCGGCGCGTATCAGGGGACTCGTCTGAGGGAAACGCCGGCGGATCTTTTCGCATTCGTGCCTACGGCCGCCATGCTTGCGGGTGACTTCACCGCGTATGCGTCGGCGCAATGCAACGCGACGGGCGCTGTGAACCTGCGGGCGCCGTTCGTCAACAACCGGATCAACCCGGCGCTTTTCAGCCCGGCGGCGCTCAGAGTCACTCAGGCGCTCCCGACGACGACCGATCCGTGCGGCAGGGTCAACTACAGCCGGAGCCGGCCGCAGGATGAAGGGCAATATATCGGAAAAGTGGACGTCCAGTTGGGTCCGAATCATTCGCTGTTCGGCCGCTACATGCTGACGACGATCAAGTGGACACCGCCGCTACAGTTGCAGCCGGAGAACATTCTCGTCTCGAGCCAGGGGGGACGCGACAACAAAGCGCACTCGTTTACGCTGGGCGATACGATGGTGCTCAGCAACACCACCGTCAACGCTCTGCGACTGGCCGTCAACTACACCGACGTGCATCGAACCCACGAGCCGACCGGGTTCTCGGCCCCCGACATCGGGATCAAGACCTTCAGCTACATCGAGGACTACATGCTCCTCAGCGTCACCCCTGCCAATTCAGGTTTTCAGATTGGTGGCGGGACCGAGAGCGAGGCTCGCTTCAAGACGCCGTCATTCAACGTCAGCGACGATTTGACGATCGTCCGAGGCAATCACCAGTACGGGTTTGGCGGAAGCGTCGCGTACTGGACGTCATTGTCGCAGGCGAACGTGCGGTCTCCGGGTCAGTTCACGTTCAACGGCTCGATCACCGGTCTTGCGCTGGCCGACTTCCTGACCGGCCGACTCCAGTCGCTCATTCAAGCCACACCGAACTCGCTCGACATGAAGCAGTTCTACTTGGGGCTGTACCTGCAGGACACGTGGAAGCTGTCCCCAACGTCGACCTTCAACTACGGTCTCAGATGGGAGCCCGGGTTCGCGCAGCAGATCCGCAACGGCGCCATCTACAACTTCAGCGTCGATCGTTTTCTGAACAACGTGAAGACCACGCAATACGCCAACGCGCCGCCTGGATTCCTGTATCCGGGTGACGAGGGCTTCGAGAACGGCAACGCCGGGATGAAGGACAACCTGCTGCAGTTCTCTCCGCGTGTGGGATTCGCCTGGGATCCCAAGGGCGACGGGCGGATGGTGTTTCGAACCGGATACTCGCTGGCGTACGACTTCGTCAACGCGCAGTTCCATCTCAACACCTCCGTGGCTCCGCCGTTCAACGCGGAAGCTCGTGTGACCAACCCCGCCGGACTGTTCGACGATCCGTGGCGGGGCACCGGCAACGAGAACTTCTTCCCGTTCACGACGGGACCGACGTCGCCGTTTCCGTTGACCGGGCCGTACATCTCGATTCCGCCAGACATCAAGCCACCGCGGCAGCAGTCGTGGAACTTCGGAGTGCAACGGCAGATCGGCAACGATATGGCCGTATCTGCAACGTATATAGGCACCTACTCGGATCGCCTGTGGAACGTTCGGTCCGTCAATCAGGCGGTGTACATCCCGGGATCCTGCACGCTGCAGACGCCAAGCGGGCCGCAGTTCTTCCCCGTCTGCTCGACGACCGCGACGACCGATTTCCGGCGCAAGCTGACGATGGCAGATTACGCAGACGGGAAGTATCTCGGTGCTGTCGACGAACACACCGCATTGGGGACCCAGACCTACCACGGGCTGCTCTTGACGGTGCAGCGCCGGCTCGTGCAAGGGTTCAGCGTTGCTGGCAACTACACGCTGTCCAAGTGCGAAGGGCATCCGACACAAGGCGGCACCACGCCGAACGTCAACTCTGGTTATGTCAACCCGGACGACATCGATTACGACTACGGTCCGTGTGACTCGGATCGTCGTCATCTGTTCAACCTGACGGCGAGCGTTGAATCACCCCGGTTCGAAAACGCCGCCTTGCGAGCCGTTGCATCGGATTGGCGTTTGTCGGGTATCTTCCGCGCCTATTCCGGCAGCCCGTTCTCCGTCACGGTGACCACCGATCCTGCGCGGACCGGCATCGGTGGTCAGCGGGCCAACGTGACCGGCGATCCCTACGGGCCGCACGACCTCAACACGTATCTGAATCGCTCATCGTTTTCGGAGCCGGCCGTCGGCACGCTCGGAAACATGGAGAGGAACTCGATCAACGGTCCCGGCACGCATTTCTTGGACGTGTCGCTGGTTCGGTCCTTCCGCTTCAACGGCAATCACCGCATCGAAGCGCGCATTGAGTCGTTCAACGTGTTCAACTGGTTCCAATGGAACAATCCCGTATCGAACTTCAATGACGTGAACTTCGGCCGGATCGTATCGGCTGGTGATCCGCGAATCATGCAGTTCGCGATCAAATACCAGTTCTGATCGCTTGTTGGTGCGATCGCATTGACGGCCCGTCGGTGCGATCGCGCTATTGTTTGTCGATGTGATCGTTTCTTCGCGTGTCGGAGAGATCTCGCATCGTTTCTCGGTGCAATCTTTCCTTCGCTCGTTGGTGCGAGTCCTCGTTGTGTGCGAGCGCGATCGTTGTCGGTGCGATTTTGATTCCTCCTGGTGCGTCGCCGCGGCCTGGGCGGCGGTGCGCCTCTGTTAGGTCGTTAATCGGGAGTGCGCTTGAGATAGGCGATGGAGCCGCTGAACGCAGGGTAAAGGCGCCCGCGATCGCAAAGCGTGACTCGGGAGTGCGATTGAATACCTCGCTGCCGATCTGTTCAGCGAGCTGCCCAACGATCAAGTCGGTATAGTGACGCGCAGGTGCCATGCCGCAGAGAGAGCACGGATCGCACCGATCGGAATCGCACCGACAAGCAACGACAACGATCGCACTGACTAATGACCTGCTGGTGCCGGCCGTGGCGCTGCGGCAGTCGGAGTGGGCAATTTCATGGTGAACATCATCGCCACCATCGTCATCGTCGAGATGAGGGCCGGCACTGCTGCCGCCCAGAAGAGCTCCTGTGGTCCCCATTGCCATTCGAGAAGCTTGCCCCCCAGATAGGGACCAACGATGGCGCCGATGCGGCCGATACCGAGACCCCACCCGACACCTGTCGTGCGCAGCGACGTCGGGTAGTAGGTCGCGGACAATGCGTTGACCCCCGGTTGACCGCCGATTACGCCCCAGCCAGCGATGAAGACGATCACCGTGAGCATAGCCAGGGAGAGGCCCGGCTGCCCGATGAATGCGATGCTCAGCGTGGCGATGGCGAACGTCGCCGCCAGCATCGGAATGAAGCCGGCTCGCGCGATGAGCCAGGCGAGGCCGAATGTCCCGATCGTTCCGCCCACCTGGAGAACCGTGCCGATGAGCACAGCAGTCTGCGTGTCGTATCCCATTCCAGTGACGACGATGGGCAGCCAGTTCGAGAGCGAGTAGAGGACCAGCAGGTTCATGAAATTCACGACCCACAACAGGATTGTCGAGACCGTGCGGCCATCCCGGAAGAGGTGGACGAACGGCGCACCCGCCTGTTTCTCCTCGTTGGCGATGAACCTCGTCGAGGCGTCAACTCGAATCGTCGGATCGAGTTTCTTCAGCCAACGCGCCAGTTCGTCGCGATTGCGGCCGGTTACCGAGAGAAACTGCAGCGACTCAGGCATGCCCCAGATCATGAGCAGCGCGATGACGAGCGGCACGGCGCCGCCGAAGATGAACACCGAGCGCCAGCCATACAGCGGCATCATCCAGGCGACTACAAATCCGCCGATCGCGGCACCGGCGGTAAAGCCGACGGTGATGCACATCATCAACGTCACGCGACTGCGTTTCGGGCTGAACTCCCCGACGAGCGCCGTGGCGTTCGGGATGATGCATCCCATGCCGATTCCCGCGATGAAGCGCATCCACAGCAGTTGCTCAACGCTCTGCGCGAACGCTGTGACGATTGCCATCGCTGAAAAGAACAGGGTGGCGCCAATGAGCACGGGCCGGCGGCCGATCTTGTCGGCGACGACGCTGAAGACGAGCGACCCGATCAGCACTCCGAAGTTGGCGGCGGAGAACACAGGGCCGAGCAGGCTGCGCGCCACGCCAAAATCGGTGACGACGGCTGGCGCGACGTAGCCCATGGCCTGCACGTCGAAGCCGTCCATGATCAAACAGATCATCGAGAGGATGAACACCTGTATCTGAAGCGGGCCGATGCGGCTGTTCCCGAGTAACTCCCCGATATTGATCGTGCTGGCCGCCTGGCCACTTTTCGTCATTCCCGACTCCTCATCTCGTGATTGTGCCCGTCAACGGGTGCGCGTGGGCGACGTACGAAGGTGCGAGGATCCGGTGCGAAGGGCCCAGTCGGACCGCGCACTATCGAACCGAACCCGCGCACCCTCGGACGAACCGTCGCACGTCCGCACCATCTCACCGCACGTGTCCCCGCGGTGCCATATCAGATTTTGTGAATCCTGACCCGCGCAGTATACTCGCCTGCTGACCGTAACGGCCGCAGGCTCAGAAGTTTCGACGCCGGCCTCGCATGCGGGATCGTCGGCGGATCAGTAGGGAACACGATGAAACACGCGGTCCACCTCGGGAGAATCGTCGCGCTGTTCTTTGCCGTGCTTGCGATCTCCAGGCCGGCATCTGCTCAAATCGATCTGTCCGGGGAGTGGTCGGTCGTCCGCGCTGAGGACAACGTCGGCAATACCGAACTGGGCGATTGGGTCGGGATCCCCATGAATGAGGCATCGCGGCTTCGTTCGACCGCGTGGGATGCCTCGATCCAGACGCTTCCCGAGTGGCAGTGCCGGCCTCATGGCAGCGCGTACATTTCCCGCGGACCTTCGGCGCTCAAAATTTGGCAAGAAGTCGATCCAGTCTCGCGCGAGACGACGGCGTGGCACCTGGAGTGGCTGCGCTCAGTCGATCGGCCAATCTACATGGACGGCCGGCCGCACCCGTCTCCGAACGCGGCGCACACCTGGGCGGGGTTCTCCACCGGTGAATGGGTCGGCGACATGCTGCGCGTCAGGGTCACTCACCTCAAGGAGGAGTACCTGAAACGGAATGGCGTATGGCACAGCGACAAGATCGAGCTCACGCAATATCTGATTCGACGCGGCGACTATCTCACCTACCTCGTAATCGCCTACGACCCCGTATATCTGAGTGAGCCGCTGGTGCGGAGCACGGAATACCGTCTCAACGTCAACCAGCAGATTCCGCCGTATCCATGCACGGTGGTGAACGAAGTCGACCGGCCGAAGGGTGTCGTGCCGCACTACCTGCCCGGGACCAACAACGACGTCACGTGGTTCTCGCGCCGTTACGGTATTCCTATGGATGTCGTCACAGCAGGCGCGGCCAACATGTATCCCGAGATTCGCGCGAAGATCCCGCGTTCGATGGGCGGATTTGGCCCCGAACCGCCGCCCGCGCCGCCCGCGGCACAGCCGCGAACCCAGCGCCCCGCCCCGCGCGCCGGGCAGCAGCAATAGGGGAGTGGGATGAGACACAACCCGGTCCGCTGGACCGCTATGTGCCCGGAAGCGGGAATTTCACAGTCCTCCCATCGACGGCATAGCGGTCCTAACCGCGCGAAGCGCGGCAAGAAAACGCTGGCCACCAGTCGAGCGTTCTGCTGGGGTATCAAGGGCAGAGCCCTTGGCTGGTGGATCGCGATGGGGATCGCAGTCACGACTCAGTCATCGCTGAGCGGCCAGGTGCCAACTGTTGCGCCCTCGGCGCTGGTGCAGGCACCGATGATTCAGCCGCCCCCATCCGGCGAAATCGAAGTCCTGCCCATACGCGGAAACATCTACGCGTTGCTCGGCGCCGGCGCCAACATCGTGGCATCCGTCGGTCCCGATGGCGTGATGCTCATCGATGCCGGGACTGCGGCGATGACAGACAAAGTGATCGCTGCGCTCGCCCAGGTGCAGCGCGACTGGTCGGCCAGGAACGAGCCGAAGCCGCTTGGCTGGGGCGCGGAAACCCGGTCGTCGGTTGTCGATCGACATATCCTTGCGCCGCCCAAACCGATCCGCTACATCGTCAATACCTCGTCTGGCGCAGATCACGTCGGCGGCAACGAGAAGCTGCGCAACGCGGGACGGACATTCACGGGCGGCAATGTCGCAGGCGACATTCGCGATTCCGGCGAGGGTGCCGCGATCCTCGCGCACGAGAACGTGCTCGCGCGGCTGGGCAAGACCGCTGAGGGACAGCCGGCGCCGCCGGCTGACGCGCTGCCGACAGATACCTACTTCAACGAGTACTACAAGCTGAGTCATTTCTTTAATGGCGAGGGTGTCCAACTGCTTCACATGCCCAAGGCAAACACTGACGGCGATTCAATCGTCTATTTCCGCGGGAGCGACGTCATTGCCCTTGGCGACCTCATGGCGACGGAGAGCTACCCGGTCCTCGATGTGGAGAAAGGCGGCAGCATCAACGGCATCATCGACGGTCTGAACGCCGTGCTCGACCTGGCCATTTCCGAGTTCCGGCTCGAAGGGGGCACGATGATGGTGCCCGGGCACGGCCGTATCGTGGACTCGGGTGACGTGGCGTACTACCGGGACATGTTGACGATCATCCGCGACCGCGTGCAGGACATGGTCACGAAAGAGATGACGCTCGACGAAGTGAAGGCGGCACGTCCGACGGCCGACTACGACACCGAATACGGCAAGACGCCGGGATGGACGTCGGATCAATTCGTCGAGGCGGTCTACAAAAGCCTGGGCGGAGGACGGACACCGCCGCGCGCGCCAACGAGGCGACGGAAGTAAATGGGGTCGGGAGTCATTTGTTGAGGACGCTCAGGGTTCTGTCATTCGCGTTTTTGATCGCAGGTGCATCAACGGCGGCCGCTGCTCAGGAAGGCCGTGGCCAGGATGGCCGCGGCGCGGCTCCAACGCCACGCGCAGCGGCCCCCATCGATCTCACTGGCTATTGGGTCTCTCTCGTCACCGACGATTGGCGTTGGCGGATGGTCACGCCACCCAAGGGCGATGTGCTGTACTTGCCAGTAAATGACGAGGGCAGAAAGGTCGCGGCCGCATGGGATCCCGCGAAAGACGAGGCCGCCGGGGAAGCATGTCGGGCCTATGGTGCCGGCGGCATCATGCACCTGCCCGGTCGCCTGCATATCACCTGGGATAACGACACGACACTCAAGCTGGAGACAGACACCGGACAGCAGACGCGACTCTTTGCGTTTGGCGCGGCCAAGCCGTCGGCCGAGCCCACGTGGCAGGGCTCGTCGGCAGCGACCTGGGAACTGCCAGCCGGAGGACGAGGGCGAGGCCGTGGTGGGACCGCGGCAGCGAGCCCGGGGCGCCCGGGGACGTCGCTGCGGGTGGAGACCACGCACATGCGTCCGGGCTACTATCGCCGCAATGGAGTGCCCTACGGCGCCAACGCGCGGATGACCGAGTGGTTCACGACCGTCACCGAGCCGGACGGCAACACCTACTTGCTCGTGACCAAGATTCTCGAGGATCCGCAATATATGAGCGGTCCGTACGTGCGTACGGTGCAGTTCAAGAAGCAGACCGACGCGAATGGGTGGAATCCAACCCCCTGTTCCGCGCGGTGAGTTGGATGACAGCGTGCTCGCGCTTCAGGGTGTAGACCATGCGTCTCTGTCGATTTGATGACAATCGCCTTGGAGTCGTCGATGGCCCGATCATTCGAGACATCACGGCTGCGCTCGACGAATTGCCCCGGCAGAGCTACCCATTTCCGACGCACGACCTGCTCGTGGAGCATCTCGATCGCGTCGTCAGTCGTGCCCGCGCGCTGATGCCGCACGCACGCACGATATCCACCGAGGCCGTCACACTGCTCAGTCCTGTCGCGAATCCAGGCAAGATCGTCGCGGCCCCCGTGAACTACGAGAAGCACCGCGTCGAAGCGACCACGAATCCTGAGCTTCACGGCAACAATCCCGGAAGCGGCTTCAGCATTCACACGGCCGGGCTGTTTCTGAAAGCCTCCAGCTCGCTGGTCGGGCCCGGTGAGGGCGTGGTCATTCGTCGGCCAGATCGGCGCACGGATCACGAAGTGGAGCTGGTCATCGTGATCGGCAAGGCTGCTGACCGCGTGTCGCGTCACGACGCGATGGCGTATGTGGCCGGCTACGCGATTGGACTAGACATCTCGTTTCGAGGCTCGGAGGATCGCAGCTTCCGCAAATCGCCCGATACCTACAGCGTGCTCGGACCGTGGCTCGTGACGGCGGACGAGATCCCGAATCCAGGTGATCTCGACCTGCACATCTCCGTAAACGGCGATGTGCGTCAGCAATCGAACACGCGGCACATGATTCTCGGCGTCGCCGAGCTGATCGAGATGGCGTCTTCGATGTACACGCTTCATCCCGGCGATCTGATCTTCACCGGCACTCCGGAAGGAGTAAGCCCGATTCGTCCCGGCGACAGCATCGTGGCTGCGATTGCCCGCATCGGTGCCATGGCCGTTGCCGTGCGGGCCGATCGCGAGGCCTCGGCGCCGGCTATGAGCGCCTCTGCCGGCCTCTAGGACGACACCATGGATGGCGCGAGCACCACGTTCTTCACCAAGCCGACACTGACCGCCGAGCGGAAGGAGTTTTACAGCCGTCTCGCGGCCAAGGGGGCCGCACCGCTGTGGGAGGTGCTGGGGGCCATCATCCCGCCCGAGCCACGGCCGGAGATGGTTCCGGTTCTCTGGCACTACGACGAGCTGCGCCCGCTTCTGATGGAAGCCGGCCACCTGCTCACGGAAAAGGAAGCCGAGCGTCGCGTGCTGATCCTCGAGAACCCTGGTCTCCGGGGCAAGTCCCGCGTCACCGGCAGCCTCTACATCGGGCTGCAATTGATCCTTCCCGGCGAAACCGCCCGCTGTCATCGTCATGCAACGTCGGCCCTGCGCTTCGTGCTCGAGGGCGCTGGTGCCTACACAGCCGTCGAGGGTGAGCGGACGATGATGCATCCCGGCGATTTCATCCTCACGCCGTCGTGGACGTATCACGATCACGGGAATCCGAGCGACGGCCCGATGGTATGGCTCGACGGGCTCGACATCCCGATCGTCAACCTGTTCGACACGAGCTTTGCCGAGCACTACCCGGGAGAGGTGCAACCGAACACAATCGAGTACGGCGACTCGCTCGCGCGCTACGGCGCGAACATGCTTCCGGTCGATTACGCACCGACGCGTCCTTCGTCGCCGATCTTCAACTATCCCTACACGCGCAGCCGCGAGGCGCTCGAGCAGCTCCATCGGAACAGCGCGCCGCATCCGTGTCACGGCATCAAGATGCGCTTCGTGAACCCGGCAACCGGGGGCTACACGATGCCGACGATCGGCGCGTTCATGCAGTTTCTACCTGCCGGATTCATCGGATTGCCATATCGGCAAACCGACGCCACCATTTATGTCGTTGTCGAAGGTCAGGGACGTACGCGAATCGGCGACGTGACCTTCGACTGGCGGCCGCGCGACATCTTCGTCACGCCGTCGTGGGCGCCTGTTGCGCACGAAGCAGAGAAGGACGCGGTGATATTCAGTCTCTCGGATCGCCCCGCGCAGCAAGCGCTCGGGCTGTGGCGGGAGCACGTTCCGATGAAGTGAGAGAGAGGGCTCATGAATTCACGGCTTGGAGTTCTCGTCGTGATCGCGGTGACCGTCTGCGCGTCTCCTGCGAGCGCGCAGGTCGATTTCTCGGGTGAGTGGGCGCCGCGTTTCTGGGAAGATCAGCCCGAGCGCGTGCCTGGTCCCGAGCTTGGCGACTACCTGGGTATTCCGATCAGCGATGCGGCACGACTGCGCGCCGAGTCGTGGGATGCCTCGATTCAGACGCTGCCGGAATGGCAATGCCGGCCTCATTCGGCGGACTACATCTGGCGCGGACCTTCACCGCTGCGCATCTCGAAGGAAGTCGATCCGGTCTCGCGCGAAATCGTGGCATTCCACGCCGAGTGGCTCCGTTCCGTCGATCGCGCGGTCTATCTCGATGGGCGGCCGCACCCGCCGGCCGACGCGCTTCATACCTGGGGAGGCTTTTCGACGGCGAAGTGGGACGGCGACATCCTGACCGTCACGGTGACGCATCTCAAGGAAGGTTACCTGCGACGCAATGGTCTTCCGCGCAGCGACAAGGCCACGCTGACCGAGCACTGGATCCGCAATGGCGACTACCTCACCATCGTCGCGATCGTGAACGATCCCGTGTATTTGACGGAGCCGTTCATCCGCACGACAGACTACGAGTTGAGTCTCACGCAGCAGATCCCGCCGTATCCCTGTGGGGTGGTTCAGGAAATCGATCGCGAGGAGGGCACCGTCCCGCACTATCTGCCCGGCACGAACCCTTACACCAAGGAGTTCGCGATCAAGCACGGTCTGCCGCTCGAGGCCACGCGTGGTGGCGCTGCCACCATGTATCCGGACTTCAGAGAGAAATTGAAGACCTTACCGCCCGCACAATAGGCCGGAGCCGTTCATGCCCGCACAGGTCGTCGCTACCTTGCCTCGCTCCTGGCTGTTGCTGGTCATCGCCCTCGTCTGGTTCATCGCGGCGCCAGTTGACACGGTTGCGCAGCAAAGCCAGCCAGGACAGCTTCAATTCCTCCCCGTGCGCGGCAACATTTATGTGTTGCAGGGTGCTGGCGCCAACATCACCGTGTCTATCGGTCGCGACGGTGTGCTGATGGTCGATAGCGGACTGCAGTCCATGGGCGAGCAGGTACTGGCGGCGATTCGCCGGCTGCAGAATCAGCTGGACCTGCGCGATGCGCCCATCGCAGGGGGTGCGGAGACGCGATCGACTGTCGCCGATCGGAACATCGAGCGACCGGCGAAGCCGATTCGCTACATCATCAACACCCACGTGCATCCCGACCACGTCGGTGCCAACGAGCTGTTGCGCCGAGCGGGGATGACGTTTACGGGTGGGAACGTGACCGGCAACATCTCCGACGCAACCGAGGGCGCAGCGATCATGGCCCATGAGGCTGTGCTGACGCGGATGACGTCGACTGCGAGTGGTGCACCCTCGGCGCCGGCCGACGCGCAGCCGACGGATACGTATTACACCGACACGATGAAGCTCAGTCACTTCTTCAACGGTGAAGGCGTGCAGCTCATTCATCAGCCGGCAGCCCACACCGATGGCGACACGTTCGTGTGGTTCCGCGGCTCCGACGTCATTGCCGCAGGCGATCTGTTTTCCACGACGACGTACCCCGTTATCGATATCAAGCAAGGCGGGACAATCGATGGGATCGTCGAAGGACTGAATCGAATCCTCCGATTGTGCATCGCCGAATTCAGGACGGAAGGGGGGACGCTGGTCGTGCCTGGCCACGGGCGGTTGAGCGATTCCGCGGATGTGGCGTACTACCGCGACATGGTCACGATCCTTCGCGACCGTGTCCGCGCCATGGTGACAAAGGGTCTGACGCTCGAGCAGGTGAAAGCCGCGAAGCCGACGGCGGATTACGAGCCTCGTTACGGTGCGACGAGCGGTCCATGGACGACCGATCAGTTCATCGAGGCGGCGTATGTGTCACTGGGCGGAGGAAAGACGGCGGCTCCGCGCACGGCGCCAGGACGATCGAAATGACGCGAATCTGGATGACGGCTTTGTGCGTGGTGGCGCTCAATGGGGTCAGACCGCTTGAGTGCATTGGTGTAAAGGGGTCTGACCCCACAGTCCTGCTCGCAGCGCAGCGCGGCCAGGGCCGGCAGGGTGGACCTTCATCGGCGCGCGCGTCGGCGCCCGTGGACCTCACCGGTATGTGGGTGTCCATCGTTACCGAAGACTGGCGCTGGCGAATGCGAACCCCGCCGAAAGGCGATTTCGCGAGCCTGCCGCTGACTGACGCAGCCATCAAGCTCGCCAACAGCTGGGATCCGGCCAAGGATGCCGCCGAGGGTGAGCAGTGCCGGGCTTTTGGCGCCGCCGCGATCATGCGAATGCCAGGTCGTATCCGGATCACGTGGAGCGACGATGCGACGCTCAAAGTGGAGACCGAAGCGGGGACGCAGACCCGCTCTTTCGCGTTTGGACCGGTCCAGACGGGCGAGCCGAGCTGGCAGGGGGTATCAGCCGCCACCTGGCAGCCGGCCGGCGGTGGCGGTGGACGCCGTGGAGGAGGACCAACGCGTGGCGGGTCTTTGAAAGTCGTGACGACGAACCTGCGACCCGGCTACCTGCGCAGGAATGGTGTTCCGTACAGCGCCAATGCGCACGTCACCGAGTACTTCAATCGCGTGAACGAAGCCAACGGCGATTCATGGCTCATCGTGACGACGATGGTCGAGGATCCGCAATACTTGAACGCGCGATTCGTGACCAGCTCTCACTTCAAGAAGGTGCCCGACGATGCCCCGTGGAAGCCGACGGCATGCGAGTAGTGCTGCTCGGCCTCGCGCTGGCCTTCGCCATGCCGGCCTTGTCGGTTGCGCAGGGTGCAAACGACGTAACCGAGGGAAAGAAGCTGTTCACCGGCTTGTGCATCACCTGCCATGGCTTCGATGGCGCCGGCGGTGCGGGGCCTCCACTGAACCGCCCGAGACTGCTGTCCGCACCCGATGACGCTTCGCTTCGAAACATCATCGCGGAGGGGATTCCCAATCGCGGCATGCCTCGCGTGCGCCGCGTTACCGACGATGAGATGCGTCAGCTTGTCGCGTACGTGCGATCGATCGGCAAGTCCACGCGGGCTGTCGCGCGCGGTGACGCGGCTCGTGGCGGTCAACTCTACGCCAAGCTCGGATGCGCAACCTGTCACATCATCAGCGGGACGGGGGGCAGTCTTGGTCCAGAGCTGACCAACATCGGATGGGTTCGCGGCGCTGACTACCTTCGTCAGGCGGTGCTCGAGCCGGCGGCACGCCTGCCACAGGGCAATCTGCCGATTCCTTCTCGCGGCTACAACGAGTACCTGCCCGTCACCGTCGTGCTGCGGGACGGCGCCGAAGTGCGCGGCGTTCGTCTGAACGAAGACGTGTTCACGATTCAGATACGCGACACCACCGGCAAGTTTCACTCCGTGCGGAAGAGCGACGCGGCGGTGGTCCGCAAGGAGACCGGTTCGAGTTTGATGCCCAGTTATGCGAACCGGCTCGCGGCCGGGGAAATCGACGATCTCGTGGCATACCTCTCGAGGCTCGGAGGTGCATTGTGAGCGGGCCGTGCGGGATCCGGGACTCGGGACTCGGGATTCGGGGCTCGCGATTCGGAATCCGAGCTGTCACGACGATCGCGTTGGTGTGCTGTGCGCTCGTTACCTCTGCGCGAGCGCAGGTGTCCTATGCGCGATTGCTGAAAGCCGAGAGCGATCCACAAAACTGGCTGACGTATGCCGGGTCGTACAAGTCGCACCGCTACTCAGGGCTCGACCAGATCAATCGCAGGAACGTCTCGTCGTTGAAGCTCGCCTGGGCCTATCAGATCCAGCGCGCGGGCATCATCGAGACGTCACCGCTCGTCGTCGACGGCGTGATGTATCTGTCCGAGCCCCCGAGCACGGTGACGGCGCTCGACGTTCGCAGCGGGCGGCCGCTGTGGACGTACTCACCAACCATTCCGCCGGATGTCATCGTGATCGGGTCGCCGCCGGTGAATCGAGGAGTGGCGATTCTCGATGATCTCGTGTACGTCGGGACAGTACATGGCCACTTGATCGCCCTCGACTCGAAGTCGGGGACCGTCCGCTGGGACATCGTGGTGGGCGACAACAAGCAGGGGTACTACCTGACGCTGGCGCCGCTTGCGCTCGATGGCAAGGTCATCGTTGGTGTATCCGGGGCCGAGACGGGCATTCGCGGTTTCATCGACGCATATGACGCCAAGACCGGGAAGCTGGCGTGGCGCACATACACGATACCGGCGCCAGGCGAGCCCGGCTTCGAGACATGGGGCAAAGGCAATGGCTGGCAGACCGGCGGCGGCTCCACGTGGCTGACCGGCTCGTTCGATCCGCAGTTGAATCTTCTCTACTGGGCGACCGGCAATCCCGCGCCTGACTGGAACGCCGACAATCGTCCGGGAGACAACCTTTACACCGACTCGGTCCTGGCGATCGATCCGTCCAACGGCAAGATCAAGTGGCATTTCCAGTTCACGCCCGAAGACGTGCACGACTGGGACTCGAACGAGACGATGGTGCTGCTCGAGGCGCAGATCGGAGGGCGCGAGAGGAAGCTGCTGGCCCAGGCCAATCGCAACGGGTTCTACTACGTTCTCGATCGTGCGACCGGGGAGTTTGTGACCGGTGCGCCCTACGCGAAGCAGACATGGGCAGACGGACTCGATGCGAAGGGACGGCCGATTCGTAAGAAGGGGATCGCGCCCAGTGTCGAGGGCACGCTCGTCTTCCCGAACATCCAGGGTGCCTCGAACTGGTTCAGCCCAAGTTACAGCCCACAGACGAAGTTGTTCTATCAGGCCGCGCGCGAGATGGGGACAATCTATTACAAGGGCGCCGCGGTCTATAAGCCGGGCACGGCTTTTACCGGCGGCGGTGGGCGCTACGTCAGCGGCGACGACGCGTCGGGAGCGATTCGGGCGCTCGATGCGACGACGGGGAAAATGAAGTGGGAATTCCCGCTGTTGTCGCCGGGGTGGACCAGCTTGCTGTCGACCGCCGGCGGCCTGGTCTTCGGTGGATCGGAAGAGGGAAATTTCTTCGCACTCGATGCGGAAACGGGGAAGCCACTCTGGGATACACAGATCGGGGGCGCCGTGCGGGGCATCCCGATCTCGTACGGCGTCGACGGCAAGCAGTACGTCGCCATCGCCGCGGGGTTTACGCTGTTCGTTTTTGCGCTCTGAAAACGTGGGGGCTCAAGCCCCCGCTCTACGTCAAAACTACTACGTTGGTCGAGCGCACGTTTCAGCCTGCACCTTAACGTATTCGTCACTCCACGATGATCAACGCCGTCGACGCCCTAACCCGCCTTCGTGAAGGCAATCGTCGGTTCGTCACGGGTCAGTCGTCGGCGGCTGTGCTGTCGAGAAGCGCTCGCGCAGCGCTGGTCGCCGGTCAGGAGCCGTTCGCCATCATCCTCGGCTGCTCCGATTCGCGTGTTCCCGCTGAACTGGTCTTCGATCAGAGTTTCGGCGATCTGTTCGTCATCCGCGTCGCCGGAAATATCGTGGCGCCATCACAAGTGGGCAGCGTCGAGTTCGCGGCGTCACGGTTTGGCACGCGACTCGTCGTTGTGATGGGCCACTCGCAGTGTGGTGCCATTACCGCCACATTGGAAGAGCTGCAAGGGCGCGCGACGAGTCAATCGAGGAACCTTCGCTCGATCGTCGAGCGCGTGCGTCCCTCGGTCGAGACTCTTCTGAACGGGAGGCGTGACATCGAGCCGGACGCTCTCATCCGTGACGCCGTTCGCGCGAACGTGCGCGCGTCCGTGAACCACTTGCGGCACGGCTCCGAGCTGCTCGAGCGACTCGTTACGGAAATCGGGCTTCTGGTGGTGGGCGCCGAGTATTCGCTCGAGACCGGCGTCGTCGACTTCTTCGAACACGTCCCGGACGACGCCGAAGTCGGGCCCGTATCGGGTTGAGGGTTCGCGATGCGGACTTCGACTCTCTGGTGCCGGTTCACGGATCGGCCGAAACACAGAGAGTGCCAATACTCTTTGCCACTGCCCTGTTCCTGAACGCGCTTCTGCTTTTCTGGGTACAGCCACTGTTTGCAAAGATGGTTCTGCCCATCCTGGGTGGTTCCCCCTCGGTCTGGTCCACATGCATGTTGTTTTTCCAGGCCGCGTTGTTGGCGGGATACGCGTACGCTCACGCGGGGGTGCGATGGCTTGGCATCCGGCGACAAGCTGCCGTTCACGGCATTCTCGTCTGGGCGCCATTATTCCTGCTGCCCATCGGCGTGCCGCAGGTCGGCGCTGCGATTGCCACACGCGAGCCAATCAGCTGGCTGCTGATGGTCCTCGCCACGGGTGTTGGATTGCCCTTCGTGGTACTTGCCTCCACGGCACCGTTACTCCAACGCTGGTTCTCCGCGGCCGAGCAGCGCTCGTCGGATCCCTATTGGCTCTACGCTGCGAGTAACGGCGGCAGCCTGGTAGCCCTCCTGGCGTTTCCAACCCTGTTCGAACCGCTGCTTCCGTCGCAGACGCAGGCGGCGATCTGGAAAGTCGCGTACGCCGTTGTTGCGGCTCTGTTGACGACGTGTGCCGTCATCGTCGTCAGACGGCATGCTGCTCCTGCGCATTTGCCCGAGCGCGACGTCGAGGTGCCGTCAGCATTTGCGCACCCCACAGCTGGGACGCGCCTGCGATGGTTGGCGCTTTCGTTCGCGCCATCCAGCCTCATGCTCGGCGTGACGACGTATATCTCCACCGACGTTGCCGCAGTCCCCATGCTCTGGATTCTCCCGCTGTCGTGCTATCTGCTGACGTTCATCGTGGCGTTCGGTTGGTATTCCGATTCGACGCACGCGTTCACCAGGCGCATGCTGCCGCGCGTGTTAGTGCCGCTGGTCTTCATCGTCCTCATCGGCATTCCGCTGCAGATCTGGCTCACCGTGCCGCTTCATGTTGCAGCCTTCTCGGTGCTGGCATTGCTGTGTCACGGCGAGCTCGCCCGCAGTCGTCCCGGCGTGCGCCACTTGACCGAGTTCTACCTGTGGCTGGCCGCCGGCGGGGTGTTGGGCGGTGTCTTCAATACGTTGGTGGCGCCGCAGATCTTCACCTCGGTTGCGGAGTACCCCCTTACGATCGCCTTGTCGTGCCTGCTGTGCATCTCGCGCGAGCAGCTGCGTGACGTGGTCATCAACCCGCGACGACTGATGAGGCCGGCTCTCGCCGCGGGAACCGCGGCCGCGCTGCTGATCGGGCAAAGGCTGGCGCTGGTTCCGGCGGCCGCGATGATGGCGCTTCTCCCTGCCCCGATGCTGGTGTGTGTCAGCGTGGCCAGAGACAGCGCGCGCTTTTCGCTCGCGATTGCGGGTCTGCTCGCGGCGCTCCTGATCGGGAACGCGATCGGGCCGGTCGAAGGCGGCCGCGTCCTGGCGGCAGATCGTACGTTCTTCGGCGTATATCGGGTGCGTACGGATCCGACCGAGCAGCGCGTGTCTCTCGCGCACGGGACGACGACGCACGGCGCACAGGTCATCGGCGACCTCAATCCAGAGCCGTTGACGTACTACCATCGCCGAAGCCCGATCGGACAACTGTTCGAGACGCTGGGACCGGCGGCGCAATCGGTGGGAGTTGTCGGGCTCGGCGCCGGGACGCTTGCCGCATACGTGCAGCCTGGCTCGTCGTGGCGCTTCTATGAGATCGACGCATCGGTGGAGCGGTTCGCTCGCGACACGCGGTTCTTTCACTACCTGGATCGATGTGGCGCGCAGTGTTCCGTCGTCCTCGGGGATGCGCGGCTGTCACTCGCGCAACGCGGGATCGCTCACGATGTGTTGGTACTGGATGCCTTCAGTTCGGATGCGATCCCGATGCATCTGCTGACGACCGAGGCGGTGCAGACCTACGAGTCTCGGCTCACGTCGAACGGCATCCTCGCGTTCCACATCTCAAATCGTCACATCAAGCTGCGCCCTGTTATCGGAAGGATCGCGCGCGAGCTGGGAATGACCGCCATCGCACGCCTGGCAGACAGCAGCGATACGTCGGGCGGGAACCTGGCGTCGGAGTGGGTGTTGATGGCGCGCAGCAGCGCGACGCTCGATCGCTTTGCGCGCGATCCCGAGTGGACGCCGGTCGAATCAGACGACCGCCGAGCGTGGACGGACGACTTCTCGAACATCTGGACCGAACTTCGCTGAGGGCGTGCGCGGGCATTGCCCGGCACTGCGTAACCCTCGGAAATCGGTCTCGAGACACGCCTCCACGAACATCGCCCAAGCGCGAAATGTTCCATGGTTCTTGCAGTAAACGGTGGTCTTGGCCACCATGACCGACGTTTGCCTGGTGATTCCGTGCTTCAACGAACAGAACCGGTTGCCGCAACAACAGATTTTGGAGTCGGTGCAGAGGTCTGCGGGACTGAGTATCTGCTTCGTTGATGATGGCAGCACGGACAGAACGGCCGCCATCCTGTCTGCGCTCAAGGCGAAGGCCCCTGCGAACATCGACGTGATCAGCCTCGAACGTCACTGCGGAAAGGCCGAAGCCGTCCGCCAGGGCATGCTGCACGTCACGAGATCGAACCGGGTTGCGATGGTCGGCTACTGGGACGCCGACCTTTCGACGCCGCTCAAGGATCTCAACAGCCTGGTGTCAGTCCTCACCTCCAACCGGACCTGTGTGGTCGCGATGGGATCTCGCGTGAAGCGGCTGGGATCGTATATCGATCGCCGCTTGTGGCGTCACATCACTGGCCGAGTCTTCGCCACGTTCGCGTGCGTGATCTCGCGGCTTCCGGTGTACGACTCGCAGTGCGGCGCGAAGCTCTTTCGCCGGCACGCCGCCGCGATCGTCTTCCGCGATCCGTTCGTCACACAGTGGCTCTTCGACGTCGAGATTCTCGTTCGCCTGCGAAATCGTTACGGCCTGAACACGGTACTGGAGGCGGTCACCGAAGTCCCATTGAAGACGTGGGTCGACGTCGCAGGCTCCAAGCGGCGCGTCAAACACCTGCTTGGCATTCCCATCGACCTGCTGAAGATTCACCTCCGCTACAACGCGAAGACCGCGCCATTCGCAGAGGCGGGTCTCGAGGCTCGACGCTACCCTTCGTGAAGAATTGGATCAGGGGCTGCCGCAAAGACCGTCCACTTGTGGCCGTCTGGCGTAGAATCACCCGAGGAGGCGGCAATGAACCATCGAGCCCTGGGTGCGCTGGTTACGGCTGTGGTCTTCAGCGTGTTCGTTCCTGTGGTGTCGGGGCAGGCCCCGCCGGCGCGCGCGAATGGCGCAACCGGGGGAACGATACCGCGAACGATCGACGGTCACCCTGATCTGCAGGGATTCTGGACGAACGACACCGTCACGCCGCTCGAACGACCTACCGAGTTCGGCGAGAAAGCCGTCCTCACCAGGGAAGAGGCCGCCGCCTACGCAAAGAAGCGCATGGATCAGTTCCTTGCGCAACCCAAGGAGGACATCCATTACGACGATGCGATCTGGCAGGGGGAGAGCTACGGCAAGCAGACGACGCTACGGACGTCCCTCGTTACCGATCCAAGCAACGGGCGGCTTCCACCGTTGACGGCGGAGGGACAGGCGCGGGCCGCCGAACGTGCCCGGCGGGGTGGCGCGGCAGGGCCGTCGGACAGTGCGCAGACCCGCACGCTCGCAGAGCGCTGCATCTCCTGGGGCAACGTCGGTCCGCCGATGATCCCGCCTACGTACTACGCCAACATGCAGATCCTGCAGTCGACCACGCAGGTTGCGATCCGGCATGAGTTGATGCATGACGTGCGCATCATCCATCTGGACGGCACCCTGCAGCCGGGTCCGGCCGTGCAGTGGATGGCCGGCTTTTCGCGAGGACGATGGGAGGGCGACACGTTTGTCGTCGAGACCACCAACTTCACGGAGGAGACGAATTTCAGGGGTCCGCCACGAACGACGCGGCAGGACATCACGACGAGCACGCAGTTGAAGGTGACGGAGCGATTTACGCTCGTCGATCCCGACACGATTCGCTATGAGTTCACGGTCAACGATCCCGCCACATGGACGAGGCCCTGGTCTGGCGAAATCCCCATGCGGAGAATCGACGGGCCGATTTACGAGTATGCGTGCCACGAAGGGAACTACGGCCTGGCGAACATCTTGCGGGCCGCGCGGGCTCAGGAGGCGAACGCACGATAAGATAGTGCGTATGCAGGATCTCATCCAGCAACTCCTCATCGAACTCGGCGAGGATCCGAATCGAGAGGGGTTGCTCCGGACGCCCCTGCGAGTGGAAAGGGCCCTCAAGTTCCTGACGAGCGGCTACAACGCCAACATCGACGACGTCCTCAACAACGCCCTCTTCACGGTCGACTACAGCGAGATGGTCATCGTGAAGGACATCGATTTCTACAGCCTCTGCGAGCATCATCTGCTGCCGTTTTTCGGCAAGTGTCACGTCGCTTACATCCCCCAGCGTTATGTGATTGGTCTCAGCAAGATTCCGCGGCTGGTGGATGTCTTCGCCCGGCGCCTGCAGGTGCAGGAGCGCATGACCAACCAGATCGCCGAGACCATTCGTCAGAAAATTGATCCGCTTGGAGTGGCGGTCGTGTGTGAAGGCACGCACCTCTGCATGTCGATGCGTGGCGTGGAGAAACAGAACTCGTGCGCGGTCACGAGCGCGATGCTGGGCTCGTTCAGGGACAACGCGCGCACACGGATGGAGTTCCTCGAGCTGATCCGCGCACGCGGGGGTGGATCGCTGGCCGCCAGTCCGGCAGGTCTCGCCTGCCTCGCTGATTAGGGCCCCTATGAGGTCGCGTACCGCCGTCGTCCTGCTCCTTGCCGCGCTCGCCGGTCACGCGGCGATCGCAGCGCAGAGCGCCCAGACCAAGCGGCCGCCGGCGGGCCGGCCCGCGACGCCGTCGACACCGCCAAGGACTGAAGCCGCCAAAGTGAACTGCCCGGCGGTGCTCGGAACGGGAGCCAAGACCGCGCGGACGTTCTGTGACGTCCTGATCGAACGCGACCCGGCGGCGGGAATCACCATCCCGTTTCCTCCTCACACTGGCGACGTGATCCTCAGCTTCACGTTGCACAATCGCCATACGTATTCAGAGGACGACATCAAGAACAAGCGCGCCTACCATCGCTATACCGCCTCGATCGGCGTGATGGCAATGGACAACACGTTGTTATCGCGTGCTGTGGTCCAGAACGAGTTCCGCACGCCTGCCGACCTGGTGGATCGCATCATCGGGGGGAGCGGTCCTGGCGGGCTGAAGGCGGTCGCGCCAACCGGTTCCGAAGAGATCATCCTGACGATCGGAGAGATGGAACAGGGTGTCAGCCTGCTCGGCGAAAAGCTTTCGGTGCTGCGCGTCGACGGCAAGGACGAGTTCACCACGCTGGGCCGACCGATCGCGGTCATCAGCAACGTGATGATCCAGTATCGGCCCGGTCCGCCCCCGCGTCCGGCGCCGGCGACACAGAAGCCTGCGCAAAAGCCCGCCCCGGCGAAGTAGCCGCGGTTGCGAATCACAACCTTTGTGACTCCGCATCGGAGTCACCTCATCTTGCGTAGTGTCCGGCTTGAGCCGGACCTGTTATTGCGGTTTTCGATTGCGTGTACGGCTACACCGAACTGCAAACCGCTCTAGGAGTACGAGATCAGGCGGACCTTCCCCCGTTGCGGCTGCTGCTCCTTCTTCTCAGCGACTTCATCGAGCTTGTCGACGACGGCAGCAAACCCGCAGCGATTGGGATCGAACATACCCCACTCGTCCTGGGCATCTTCCGTCTGCGGTTCGGCACGTTCGGCCTTCGTCTTTGCTCCCTTCGAGCCGCGCTTCTTCTTGATCTGACGACGGCTGGACGATTCTTCACGACGGGTACTTGCGGACGGTTCGTCCTCGACCTGCGGCTCGGCAACTGGATAGCCGGCATCTCGGGTCCGCACTGGCGCCAGCGGCGCGAAGAGTTTCGCTTCGAGCTCGGGCAAATCAGGATCGACGGAGAGCTCGTACACGCCTTCGGCGTCGGGCGAGATCGGGCGCGTCTTCTTCGCAGGCGCGAGTGGTTGTGGAGGTCCAGGCACCATCGTCGACTCCGGTTGCGGGTCGTCGAGCATTTCGACCGCGCCGGTGAGATCGACCTCAACGGGTGCTGTGACTTCGGCGCTCGGCGCTGCCGCCGGCTCCAGGTCATCTGCGATCTGAGGTGACTCGAGTCGATGGCTGGTCGGCTGATGCGCGTCGACGGTGCCGACGTTGTCCTGACCCGTTGGCCGCGTGGGTTTGCCCCATGCTGCGCGGATCGCTGCAAGGGCTGCCTTGAAAGATGGCGTCGCTTTGATCGCGCGCGGGTCACGTCCCGTGGGCTCGCTGGCGCCGGATGCCAGGTCGTGCCCGATTACCGGCGGGCGGATTGGCTCGGCCGCGACATCTTCGGCTTTGTCGATCGTCTCCGGCTCTGGCAGGGCGTCGACGTGTTCGTTGAACTCCGCTGCCGTTTCGGGTTGTAGATAGACCCCTTCCACGGGTGGTTCGTCGACGAGCGGTTCTTCGACGAATGGTGCTCCCATTGGTTCCTCGACGATCGCTTCTTCGACGATCTCAAGGCCGGCGATCGGTGACGCTTCGAGCGGCGGTTTCGCAAGCGATTCCACCGCCGTGTCTAATGTCGACAGCTCGATCACCGCAGCCTGAGACTCGAGCTCGACCTGCTCAGTCTCTTCTGTCCACGTGGGAGCCGTCCGGAGGCTGTTCACCTGGTACGCGGGCTCGTCAGCGAATGGGAACTTGTCGAGGAGGTCGCTTCGCCAGGCACTGTGTTCCGGTCGCGGTTCGGGTTCCGGTTCCGTCCGCCACATCTCTTGCTCCGACGGTGTGTAAACGGGCGCCGCTTCGGACGAATAGATCGCAGCCGAGTCGTCAACGTACGCCGGTGTCCACTGCTCCTCCATCGGCGACGTCGAGGGCGACTGTTCCACGTCTATGGACGGAGACGTCCCACTCGACCCCGCATGACGCTTTTCTTCCGCCGCGCGTTCCAGGTAATGCTGAATCTCGTCGGCGAAGACCTTGGGCTCACATCCTTCTGGGGTGACGGGCTCCGGTTTGGAGCGCCCGAATGAAAAGCCGAAGCGCTGCTTCTGCTTCGGTGCCTCACTCAGAACCGGGATGCGGACTGTCTGAACGTGTGCTCCGGCCGGTCCCAGACTGCGTAAGTACTCGTCGAGCACGCCGTCGTCAAAGGGTGACATCAGCGGCGACGTGAGGATCAAGTCGGGGATCCGGTCATTGAGCGCGAGCAGCCCCTCGCCGACTTCCGCGGCTTGCACCAGGTCCACTGAAAGCCGGCCCTGTATCAGCTTGGCGAGCTGGGCCGCCTCATGCGGATCGGCAACGATGGCGAGGATCAGTTGCATGGCCTCTACGTGGTTACGTGCGCAGCATGAACAACACCAGAATCGTCGCAGCGACGCTGAAGATCACGAGCGGGGCATTCTCGACGCTGTGATCGTGCGCCGCCTTGAGCATCACCATCGATATATCTCCGAGCTTGGTCCCGACGCCGGTGATCCCGGATGTACCCGTAGGCGGGGCGATCATCTGCCGCAGGGTGTCGCGCACTCGCGGGTCAATCGACACGAGCATGACGAGCAGCACCACGACTGCTGCTAACGAGATGAGCCCGTCATTGATTACGCGACGCATCGCTCTATTACCGTTGATGACACTCCACCTGCCTATGCGCACGCAAGGCGCGTTCCTGCGGCGGCCGATGGTGCTAAGGGACTGTCGGCGCGCGAGTTGGCGAGCGACGCGTCAGAGGTGTGGGAGGGCTCGACGCTGACGGATTCGGCCGCGCATTTACAGATTCGGTTGTTTCGCGCGTGGACCGTGACGAGCCCGGACGGGCAAGGGCATCCATCGAGTGCCTGCAGTGAGACCCGCGCTCGCCCCAGCTTCGTAAGCGGCCCGTCGATTCCGTACACGGCGTCGTGCACGTTCGCGCAGCGTATCGGGCGTTCGCTCATGACCCCATGACGACGGTCAAGTGGCTGTGCCCTCGGCACTTTGACCGGGTTTCCCGTCGTCGGTCGCGCCGCTGGCACGTCCGTTGCGCTTAACAGGTCATCGTGGTCGCGGTCAGCCCGCATCGAGGTGGCCGCATTCGAAACAGTAGCGTGTGCGCATCGGACAACCCGACGCACCCAACAGAAAGGGATCGCATGAGGAACCTCATTAATCGTTTACGTGCACTGGTCCGCGGCACCGCCGGTCAAGACCTCCTGGAATACGCGCTCCTCGTCGCGCTCATCGCGCTGGTCTGCGTCGCCGTGATTACGTCGACGGGCACCAACGTGCAGGGCATCTTCCAGAAGATCTCGACCAAGCTGGCTGACGCGAACAAGTAGCCGTTACGACGGGGGGCGGAGCACTCGCGAGTCATGCCTGCATACCGCACCGGGTCGTCGCCTACGGAACTTTTAGCGTGTGCGTCGGGGGCTCCGAACGCACCAGAGGAAAGGACGTCATGAACCTCATTGCTCGTTTGCGTGCGCTGTTGCGCGGGACCGCTGGTCAGGACCTGTTGGAGTACGCGCTCCTCGTGGCGCTCATCGCGCTTGTGTGCGTCGCTGTTATTACGTCGACTGGAACCAACGTTCAGGGAATCTTCGAAAAGATCTCGACGAAGCTGGCGGACGCGAATAAGTAGGCGTCGTTCCCTTTGCTCGGCGCACTGCCGCAGGGCGGGCACTCCTGCCCGCCCTGTTCTGAAAGACAGGCGTGAGAGGCCACGATTCATGATGCGAGTCTCAGTTCTGATGTTGCTGAAACGATCGGTCCTGGACGACGAGTCCGGCCAGGACCTGCTCGAGTACGCATTGCTCGTCGCCCTCATTGCGCTCGTGGCCTTCGGCGCGGTCACCTCCGTGGGCACCACGATCAACTCGGTTTTCTGGACTTACATCGATGGAGTTATGGGTGCCATCTGAAGCTCTCGCTCTTACGATTGTTACCGCCGGCACGGGGTTGGCCGCGGTGATCGATCTCCGCACGCGCCACGTTCCGAACGCCTTGACGGGCGCGCTTGCCGTCATCGGAGTGGGGATTGCCGCGGCAAAGCTCGGCCCGATCGGATTGGGCGGCGCTCTTCTCGGCTGCGCCCTCGGGCTCGCCTTCATGCTGCCTGGCCACGTGTTCGGCGCCACCGGCGCCGGCGACGTCAAGCTGTTCGCCGCGGCAGGTGCTCTTCTCGGCCCCGCGACGACGGTGCAGGCATTCCTCTACACCGCCGTGGTGGGCGGTGTCCTCGCGGTGGCAATTGCCATCCGCCGCCGGCGCCTCCGTCAGACGCTTGGCGCGACCGCAAAGCTGGTATCTGAGGGATCGTCGGCGGCTGCCGCCATCGAATCACCCGAGGTGGATAACCGCTTCGCATATGCCCCGGCCATCGCTGTCGGCGTCGTCATGGCTGCGTTGTTGTGACGAAGAGAGGCCGACGCATGTCACGACCTTCACAACGAAGACACAGCGAGCGCGGCGCGGCGCTCCTCGAAATGGCGTTTGCGCTCCCGCTGCTGCTCCTGGTGTGCGTCGGGATTCTGGAGTTCGGTCGCGCTTATCAGACCTGGCAGGTGCTGACCAATGCTGCCCGTGAAGGAGCCCGCATCGCCGTGCTCCCGGGCATGGACGATACCGCCGTGCGAACCCGGGTCAGGGAGTACATGGCGATCGGCCAGCTCCCGAAGGCGAACGACGCTGTCGTCACGATTGATATCGATCGCACCCGAACGGTTTCGATCGGAGGCGGCAATACGGCGAGTGCCTCGCGGGTCAATGTGAACTACCCGTTCGATTTCGTGGTTCTCGATCCCATCGCCCGTCTTGCCACCGGACGAACGACTGAAAACTCGTCGACTCTGAACATGGTCGCCTCAGCAACCATGCGTAACGAATTGTAGGAACAGGGAGCTCGCTACATATGGCTCGCATGCGCGTATTCATCGTTCTGGCACTGGCCATCGCTGCCGGTGGCACTTTCGCGTTCGGCACGTACCGCTACATGCAGAACGTGCCGACGCAAACCGTCAATGTGCCCACGAGCGCTGTTGTCGTGGCGGCTGCGGATCTTCAGCTTGGCGCCGAGCTGCGCGCTGAGGATCTCCGCGTCATCCAGTGGCCGGCCGGCGCTGTCCCAGCGGGCGCTTTTGCCAAGCCAGAGGAGCTGGTGGGCCGTGGCCTCATCCAGCCGGTTGCTGCGAACGAGCTCTTTCTTCCGGGCAAGCTGGCGTCGAAGGAAGCGGGCGCCGGGTTGCCGCCGGTGATCGCTCCCGGCTTTCGCGCGCTGTCGGTGCGCGTCAACGACGTGATCGGTGTCGCCGGATACGTATTGCCAGGAACGCGAGTCGACGTCGTCGCGACCGTGAACCCCACGCAGCAGGCAACCGACATCACGTCGAAAGTGATTCTCACGAACGTGCTGGTGCTGGCGTCGGGCACCAAGATCGAACGCGACGCGAAGGACAACAAGCCGGTCTCGGTCAATGTTGTCACGATGCTCGTGAACCCCGACGAAGCAGAGCGGCTGACCCTGGCCAGCACCGAAGGGAAGATTCAGCTGGCACTCCGCAATCCGATGGATCAGACGGCGCCCCCGACGCGCGGCATCAAGCCGGCCGTGTTGATGGGTTCGGCGGTGGCCGCAGCGCCCGTTCGGCGAGTGGCGAGCAACAGCAACGCCCCGCGAGTAATGGAAACCCGACCGGCGCCCGTTCCGACGGTCGAGATCATCCGTGGTGACAAGCGGGCGCAGGAAGTTGCGACCCAGGAGTAGTGAGATGCGAATGACACGGCAGACAGCACGGATCGCCGCCGCCTGTGGCGTCCACATGTTCATCATCGGGGTGTTTGGTGGCGCTCACCATCGCACCCTCGCGCAGGCGCAGCCTGGCCTTCGCGTCGGGACGCCCCCGGCCGCATCGTCGTCGTCGGCGCCAATCGTCGAGACCAGCGAAGTGCGGCCAGTCGAACTGCTCGTGGGCCGTTCGACGCTGGTCGACATCGGCTCGCCGATCGCGCGCGTGTCGCTCACAAGTGCCGACATCGCCGACGCGCTGGTGACTGGCCAGAGCCAGTTGCTTGTGCACGGGAAAACACCAGGGGCGATCTCGATGTTCGTCTGGGATCGCGCCGGTGCCGTGAGGCGATACGAGATCGCCGTGCAGCGGGACCTGGCGCGCCTGAACGACCAGGTGAAACAGTTGTTCCCCAACGAGCAGATCGAGGCACACAGCAATGGCAAGAGCGTCGTGCTCTCGGGCATGGTCTCGAGCAAGGACGTCGGTGAAAAGGCTGTCGCCGTCGCCGCCGGATACGTCGACAAGCCGGCCGATGTGGTCAACCTGTTCCAGGTTCAGGCCGGACCGCGCAGCAATCAAGTGCTGCTGCGCGTGCGCTTCGCCGAAGTCAGCCGCTCGGCGATGTCCGAGTTCGGCATGTCGATTTTCACGAGCCCGACGGGTATCCACAACAACATTGGTCGAGTCACGACGCAGCAGTACCCGGCGCCCGGCTACACCGACCTGGCGTGGACCAAGGCCGACTCGAGCTTCGGCTCCGACGTCACGAGTGCCGAAGGCAAGCTTGCGTTCAGCGACTTCCTCAACGTGTTTCTGCTGAATCAGAAGTACGACCTCGGCGTACTGATCAAGGCGCTTCAGAACCGCGGATTGTTTCAGAGCCTCGCCGAACCGAACCTCGTGGCCGAGAGCGGCAAGGAAGCGAGCTTCCTGGCTGGCGGCGAGTTCCCGGTTCCGATCGCACAGGGCTCGGGCGCGAACATCGGCGTGTCGATCATGTTCAAGGAGTTCGGTATCCGGCTGAATTTCACGCCGACCGTCAACGGTGACCGCGTCCACCTCAAGGTGCGTCCGGAGGTCAGCACGCTGGACTACGGCAACGCCGTGCTCCTCAGCGGGTTCCGCATTCCATCGCTTTCGACGCGGCGCGCCGAGACGGAACTGGAACTGGGCAATGGTCAGACGTTCGCCATCGCTGGTCTGATGAGCAACCAGATGCAGAACACGATGCAGAAGGTTCCTGGCATTGGCGACATTCCAATTCTCGGGTATCTGTTCCGCAGCCAAGCCGCAAAGCGAGATCAGACCGAGCTCGTCGTGATGATCACGCCGGAGATCCTCCCGAACAATTCGCCCGGTGTCACGCCGAACCTGCCGCGCTACCCGGATACGTTCCTGCCGCCGCTGTCGGATCTCAAGGGGACGCGCCCGGCACCGGCTCCCGCGTTCACGCAGCCGGCTCGATCGCAGGCGATGGCGCCAGCGACGGCGCCAGTCATCGTCGATAACCGCACGGAGATCGAACGGGCGCAGGATCGCGCGCTCGAGGCGCTGGATCGAAAGAATCAGCCGCAGGCGGCAGCCGCGCCGCTGGCGTCGACTCAGTCCGACGAGTCGAACCAGGTGTCACAAGCTGCCGCTGACAGCATCGACGTCTCGAAGGAGCAGCATGACCTGCTGAAGGCCGCCCACGAGCAGGCGGAGCGCGACGCCAAAGTGGCCGATCAGGCGCGGAAGGAAGATGCGAAGCGGTCCGCCGAGGAACAGCAGAAACAAGAGAAGGCCGCGCGCGAGCAGGCCAAGCGGGACGCTGAAGCCGCGAAGGCGCAAGCCAAGCGGGATGCCGAGGCGGCAAAGGTCCAGGCCAAGCGGGACGCCGAGGCGGCAAAGGTGCAGGCCAAGCGAGATGCGGAGATGGCCAAGCTACAGGCGAAGCAGGATGAACTCGCGGCCGGGGAACATCAGAAGGCCGAAGCGCAGGCTGTGCCGCAACAGGCCGCCGAGGCAAAGGGCCAGGCAAGTGAACAGGAGCGTCAGCAGGCACTCGATGCCGCGGCCGAGCGGCTGCGAGCGGCCGAAGAGGAATATCAGGCCGAGTTGGCGCGTCGGCAGCGCTAAGCGACGGTTGGTTTGGACCGGCGGGTCTGCCGTCAAGTCTGAGGGCGGACCCGCCGATGCTCTTGGTAGGCGGTTCGTCTGGATAGCCCTGGGCTCAGAGGATCACATCATGCGAAGTCGCTTGACGTATCTACGACGTGACGAACGGGGCATGTCGTTGGTGTGGCTCGGGATGGGCTTCATGGCCTTTTTCGCCGCGTCGACGCTGGCGATCGATGTCGGCATGTTCATGACGGCACGGTCGCAGGCTCAGAACGCCGCCGATGCAGGGGCGCTCGCGGGCGCGACGTCGCTGGCGTTCAATAACTACGACGATCGAAGCGCCGGCGGTCCTGCGGTCAGTAGCTCGATCACCACCGCGAAGCAGAATCTCGTCGTCGGGGGAGCCGTGGACGTGCTGCCTGGCGACGTCACGTTTCCGCTCGGGCCGACAGGTCTGAACAACCGGGTGAAGGTGAACGTATTTCGCACCTCAAATCGGAGCAATCCGGTTGCGACACTGATCGGACCGGTCTTTGGCGTGCAAACGGTGGACATCGGCGCCACCGCGACGGCCGAGGCGTCACCGGCGAACGCCGCCACGTGCGTAAAGCCGTTCACCATTCCCGCTCGTTGGCAGGAGAACTCGGTTCCGCCCAACGACACGTTCGACAGATACGACAACAAGGGAAATGTTCTACCGAACGCGGACGTCTACCCTCCCCCGGACGGCGTGATTACGTGGCCGGTTGGCACATACAAGACGCTCCGCGCCGGCACGGGCAACAACATCGAATCGTCCTTTTACTTCTCGTGGAAGATGCCGGGTGGAGACATCGGCGGCGATTACTATCGCGAGAATATCTACGACTGCAACAACGCCATCTTCACACCCGGTGCCGAGATGATTCAGGAGCCGGGGAACAAGGTCGGCGAGACCAACCAGGGAATCGACCTCTTGAAGGCGGAGGACCTGAACGCCCAGTGGGACGGGACCAACAACAGGGTCATCAACAGCGACAAAAACCCGAGCCCCCGGGTATTTCCCATTCCGCTCTATGACCCGGATTTTCTCCAGTACAACGTAACGCACGGCCGCAACGCGTCGCTCAAAATGGCCGGCTGGGTGCCGTTTTTTCTCGTGGACCGGAACGGCAACAACGTCTACGGCTATGTGACGAAGATGCTGGGGGTGATCGACCCGAATGCCGGCCCCGCTCCGGCTGGGTCACTTATATACGCGATTCGATTGGTGCAATAGACATGGCGCGACTCTCAGGCTTCCTCCATACCGCAGACGACAGCTTTCGCACCGACGTTGCGACACTCTTGCGATCGACGGCCGTACAGGTCTCGCTCGCGGATGAGCGTTCGGCTCGCAGCGGCGCGCCTCCCGACATTGTCTTCGTCGACGGCCGCGCCGATCTCGACGGCTCGTTGCAGGCCATCGAGCGGCTGCGCGCGACGTATCCCGTTGCCGTCATCTTCTTCATGGCCGCCGAGGCGAACCCCGATCTGATCCTGCACGCGATGCGCGCCGGCGCCAACGAGTTCTTCGCCTGGCCTCCCTCACGCAGCGCGCTCGATCAGGCGCTGCAACGGACCGCGGCACGCCGCGCCGCATCGCCCGCGACGGGACCAGAGTCGACCACCCTTGTGTTCTTCGGCGCCAAGGGCGGCGCTGGGACCACGACGATTGCCGTCAATTGTGGCGTCGACATCGCCCGCCTGCGGAAGCGCCCGACCCTCATCGTGGACCTCAAGCCCGGTCTTGGCGAGGTCACGTTGTTTCTGGGCGTGCGCAGCCGTTACACGTTGCTCGACGCGCTCGACAATCTCCATCGGCTCGATAGCGAATTCATGCGCGAGCTCGTCGTGAAACACAAGTCCGGGCTCGAGATCCTTGCCGGCTCTGATCTGTTCGACCGTCCAAGCAGCGCTGACAGCGGCGCGCTCGAAGAGCTGTTCCGGATTCTCGGCCGCCAATACGAATACATCCTGGTCGATGCGGGTTCGCAAATGAATGCGCCTGCCGTAGCGGGACTGTACACGGCGGACCAGATTTATCTGATCGCGGCGCCCGATGTCCCGTCAGTGCGCAATGCGCAGCGGTTACTCGATCGCATCGGTCAGCTCGGAACGGCCGGTGAGCGCGTGCGACTTCTGCTCAACCGGGCGGCGGAACCCTACCCGATCCCGCCGGCACAGATCGAGAAGGCGGTTGGGTTGCCGATTTTCCAGCCCTTCCTCAGTGACTACAAAACGGTCTCCACGGCCCTCAATTCCGGCGTGCCGCTCGCGTTGGCGAACAACAGCGAACTCGCGGCGCAGTTCGAACAGTTTT
>JBKPNV010000069.1:0-5403 GCA_046732795.1 Acidobacteriota bacterium | reverse complement strand
AACATCCGTGAGTTCGAGAACGTGATCCAGCAGGCGGTGATTCTGTCGCGGGATGGTGTCCTCGACCTCGCGAATTTCAGTGGCGTCTCGGTCCGGCCGGCGGTTCCGAGCTACCCCGACCAGCTGGAAAAACTCGTCGACGTCCAGCGTGCTCACATTCTCCGGGTGCTGGAAAGCACGAACTGGCGAATTGAAGGAACCACTGGAGCCGCCAAGATTCTCGGTCTGTGCGCGAGCACGCTCCGGACTCGTATGCGGAAGCTTGGCATTCGCCGTCCGGTGCAATCTCCGGCGTCTGGTGTCAGGCATTTCCCGGCGCCCGTTTCGGAGCCGGGCCGCTTCTCGGGGTTTCGAGCGGCTGCGTCGTAACTCACCGGCGCCGGGAGTCCGCGTGTGATAGCGGCACCGATTGAACCGCCGACCGTCGCGACAGTACCACGATCGTCCGGTCCGGCACGGTGATCGTTTCGGCGGCCGCGAGTGCCCGCGGCTGCATGTCGAGCCCGTCGGCCGTATCGATCAGCACGTGCCACACGCGGCCGAACGACGAGGCCGGCATCGTGAAGGCGAGCGGTTCGTGGTGCGCGTTGAACAACAGCAGGAAGCTGTCGTCCCGCACCAGTCGGCCCTCGTCATCGAGCTCGCGCAATCCGTCGCCATTCAGGAACACGGCGAACGACTTTGTGTGCGTCTGCTGCCAGTCTTCCTCGACCATCTCCCGACCGTCAGGCCTGAACCAGGCAATGTCACCGAGACCGCCGCCGCGGACCGGCCGTCCCTTGAACCAGCCGCGGCGGCGGAACGCCGGGTGAGTGCCCTGCAAGTGGATCACCCGTCGCGTGAATTCGAGGATCTCCTTGTCGACGTGTTCCCAGTCGAACCATGAGATCTCATTGTCCTGACAGTAGGCGTTGTTGTTGCCGCGCTGGGTGCGGCCGACTTCGTCACCACCGAGCAGCATCGGAATTCCTTGCGAGAGGAACAGCGTCGTGATGATGTTGCGCTGCTGGCGGGCTCGCAGGGTATTGATTGCGGAATCGTAGGTGGGCCCCTCCACGCCGCAATTCCACGATCGATTGTGGTTTTCGCCGTCGTTGTTGTCCTCGCCGTTCGCCTCGTTGTGCTTCTCGTTGTAGGACACGAGGTCGCGTAATGTAAACCCGTCGTGCGCCGTGACGAAGTTCACGCTGGCGTACGGGCGTCTGCCGTTGTCTTCGTACAGATCTGAGCTGCCGGTGAATCGACTCGCGAATTCACCCAGCGTGGCGCCCTGCCCGCGCCAGTAGTCGCGCACCGAGTCGCGATACCGCCCGTTCCACTCGCACCACCGCACGGGAAAGTTGCCGACCTGGTACCCGCCTTCGCCCAGGTCCCATGGCTCCGCGATCAGCTTCACGCCGTTGAGCGTCGGGTCCTGGTGAATGATGTCGAAAAAGGCCGACAAGCGGTCCACGTCGTAGAGGCCGCGGGCGAGCGTCGAGGCGAGGTCGAAGCGGAACCCGTCGACGTGCATCTCCTGCACCCAGTATCGCAGCGAGTCCATCACGAGCATCAGCGCGTGTGGGTGACGCATGTTCAGGCTGTTGCCGGTGCCGGTGTAGTCCATGTAATAGCGCGCATCGCCCTCGACGGTCCGGTAGTAGGCGCAATTGTCGATGCCCTTCAGATTGAGCATGGGCCCCAGATGATTTCCCTCGCCCGTGTGGTTGTACACGACATCGAGAATGACCTCGAGTCCTGCGCCATGCAGCGCCCTCACCATCTGCTTGAACTCGCGGACCTGGCCGCCCGTGTCGCCTTGAGATGAGTACTCGCCGTGCGGCGCGAAGTACCCATACGAGTGATAGCCCCAGTAATTGCGCAGCCCCTTGTCGAGCAGGTGCTTCTCGTGCACGAACTCGTGGATTGGCAGCAGCTCGATGGCCGTGACGCCCAGCGACGACAGGTATTCGAGCGCTGCCGGGTGGGCAAGCCCTGCGTAGGTACCGCGGATCTCCTCGGGGATATCAGGATGCTGCTTCGTGAAGCCTTTCAGATGGACCTCGTAGATGACTGTCTCGTGCAGCTTCCGTCGAAGCGGTGTGTCGCCGCGCCAATCGAACGCGTCGTCGATGACGACTGCTTTGGGCATGTAGGGTGCGCTGTCCAGATCACTCCGTTGCAGATCGTCGCCGCCGAGCGGGTAAGGAAACACCGCGGCATCCCAGTGGATTCCGCCCGTGATGGCACGGGCGTATGGATCGACGAGGAGCTTGGCTGGATTGCACCGCAAGCCGTTCGCCGGATCCCACGGCCCGTGGACGCGGAATCCGTACAGTTGCCCGGGACCGATTCCGCGCAGGTGCGCATGCCAGCAGAACGCGGTTCGTTCGGGAAGGTCGAGGCGCGTCTCGCGGCCATCCGCATCGAAGAGGCATAGTTCGACGCGCTCGGCGACTTCCGAGAAGAGAGAGAAATTGGTCCCGCGCCCGTCCCATGTCGCTCCCAGGGGAAATGGCTCACCGGGACGCACGTGCCATGCCCTGCTGCGCTGCTCGCTCATCGGGCGGGGTTGAAATTCCGTCGCGCTCATGTGTGCCTTTAGGGGTTGGTGCGCTCGAGGAGCGTCACAGGAAACTCCTGCCAGAGTTCGGAAACCGCGATCGCGCCTTCGTCGACACGCTTTCCGGTGAGGACGTTGTGCCAGATGCCCGCGGGGATCGATACCGTGGTGCCCTCCCAGCGACCAGCCGCCCTCGTCAAGAGACGCGGAACGATTGTCATCACGTCTTCGCCTCTGCGGAACGCCACGATGTGGCAGGCGAGTGGGCCTTGGGCGTGAACCGCCGAGTAACTGCCGCGAACGCCAAAGCTGTCACGGCGACGCTGTCGCAACTGCAGCGCGGCGTACGTGACCCAGATTTTCGGCAGGCCTTCATCACCACGCCGCAAGATCGCCGGCGGATCGAGCGACGACACGACGGAAAGAGCCTGCCGCCGCTCGGCGTAATCAACGGCACGACGGTTGTCGGGATCGACGAGATGCAAGGCCCAGAGCTCGGTCCCCTGGTAGAGATCGGGCACGCCAGGTGACGTGAGCTTGAGGAGCGTCTGGGCCAGTGAGTTGATGCGGCCGGCACCGACAATCGACTCGACGAAGGCCCGTACGTCCTCCATGAATACCGGATCGGCCAGGCAGGAGGCGACGAACACGCGAATTGCCTCGTCGTAGTCGGCATTGGGCGTCGTCCACGAGGTGTGAACCTTCGCCTCGCGGGTGGCTTTCTCCATGTACGTGATGAGGCGTTCGGCACAGATTGGCCATGCGCCGACGAGCGTCTGGTAGAAGAAATACTCTGTGTTTCGATCGGGCCACTCCCTCTGACGATGCGACTGGGTCATCGCCGACCAGCGGCCGACCGCGTCACTCCACGCTCCTGGTTGTTCGGACAGCACCGCGAGCCTGGCGCGCACGTCTTCGCCGCGCTTCGAGTCGTGCGTCGCCGTCGTCGACATCGTGAGTGGCCAGAGACTCTGCGACTGGGCGGCGGCGGCGTGAAACTGCTGGACGCTGACGGCGAAGCGTGAAGGATCCCCCCCCACCTCGTTGAGCGCGATGAAGCGATTGAACGTGTAGAACACAGTGTCCTCGACGCCCTTGGCCATTGCCGGTCCGGTCAACTGCTGGAAGCGGGCGACGAATTCGCTTTCGAGGTCGCCTGTGATCGCGAGCGTCAACAGGTCGTGGAGGAACTCGAAGAGCGACGCCTCGATATCGGGCCGTTCTTTCGTCGCCGCGCTCGCGGCGATGTCGACGTAGTGCCGATCCGAGTCAGAGACGAGGCTGGAGTACGGTCGGATGTACGTGCGGTAGACGGGGAACCATGCGATGAGCTCACGGAGCGCATCCGCCAACTGGTGGCGTGAGTAGTCACGATGCCGACGATGCTTCTCGCAGATCTGCAGCAGCAGATCCGACAGACGATTCACGTCGCTGCCCAGAACATCGCGGAGCACGAGGAGCTTCTTGTCGCGAACGATTGCGGGATAATCGCGCGTCTCGCCGGTGAAGTCGCGATACAAGTCCGTGAGCGGCGCCTCGCCCTCGGGGTCGATGAACAGGCCGCAGACACGATTGAGGAAGTCGTATCCCGTGGTTCCCTCGATCGGCCAGTTCGCGGGCAACGGCTCGTCCGCCTCGAGAATCTTTTCGGCCACGATCCAGGCATCGGGCGCCGCCGCCCGCAGCCGATCGAGGTATTCCTTCGGGTCCCGTAAGCCATCCGGGTGATCGACGCGCAGCCCGTCGATGATTCCCTCGCGCACCCACTCGAGCACGCGCCGGTGTGTGTCCTGAAAGACCTGCTCGTCCTCCATCCGCAGCGCGATGAGCGTGTCGACGTCGAAGAACCGCCGGTATCCGAGGTCGCGATCCGAGCTGCGCCACCACGCCAGGCGGTAGTTCTGCAGGTCGAGCAACGCGTGCAGCGCGTCGGGATCGGCGTTCATGTCGGCGACGACCTGGTCGATGGCCGTGGTGACGAAGGGGTCGTCTTCGAGCAGACGTCGCAGTTGCTCGCGCAGCACCGCCTTGTCACGGTGACGGCGTCGCACGCTGGCTCGGTCGGTGGCCGTGGGTCGCGGCAGACCGCTGAAGGCGTCGGCCAGGAAGGCGAGCGCGTCGGAGCCACATTGGCGGGCAGCGGGGCCGAGAATCGGGCCAAGCGAACTCGGACTGATCGGGAACCCGTGCTCCTCGTACCGCACTTCGAACTCCGCTCCGCGGCGGACGATCTTCAGGCCGCCGGCCTCGAGCACGCGCCCGTAATGGTCGCTCAGGATCGGAATCAGGACGGTATTGCGCAGGCGAGCCTCCGGCGGCTCCCACTGCACGTCGAAGTACGAGGCGAAGTGGCTCGACGGACCGTTCTCGAGGACGTCCGCCCACCACCAGTTGGCGGCGGTGGAGATCGCCATGTGATTCGGCACGATATCGAGCACCTGGCCCAGCCTCGCTGCGCGCAGCGCCGCCGCAAAGCGCCTGAAGCCTTCCTCACCGCCAAGCTCCACGTTGGGGCGTGTGTGATCGATGACGTCGTAGCCATGGGTGCTGCCCGGCGCCGCCTGAAGATAGGGTGAGCAGTAGGCATGCGTGACTCCCAGGGCAGAGAGGTATTCGCTGACATCCGCCGCATCGTCGAACGTAAAGTCCCGGTTCAGCTGAAGACGATACGTCGCGGAAGGGATCACCTGTCGTTCACGCACGAGCACACCTGGCGAGGATGGCATCACTTCAGACCTTTCACAGGCGGCTAGGGAGCCGAGCCTGCCCGCTCGGCATCCACCGACGTCGGCGCCCAGGCGACCATGTCCTGCCGCTTGGAGAAGTGCAGCAGCGGCGGTGCCGACGGGAGCGCGAGGCCG
>JBKPNV010000068.1:0-14311 GCA_046732795.1 Acidobacteriota bacterium | reverse complement strand
TTCCCGACCCGACCACGTTCGTGACCACCTTCGTCACGTTCTATACGGGTCTCATTCCGATGCTCGCGACCGCTGGCAACACGACCGACGACGGATTCGTGGGTGCCATCGTCAACGATCGTTTTGCGGATGACGATGACGAGGGCGCAGCCGATTCAGCGATCGATGAGTCGATGCTCATCCCGTACGCGGCGCCGGTTCGCATGGCTGGCGCCGTCGCGTCGTGTGCCGGGCTCTGGATGATCATCGCGCCGCAGGCACGCATGGGACTGCCGGCTCTGCGCTTTCTGTCGAATTCCGTGTTTCCGGGCGAGGCGGTCGCGGGCGCCGTCGTGCTGCTCGCCGGACTCTGGATGTCCCTGGGCCGACACGGGAGGACCGACGTTATCCCAGAGCCATCCTCTGCCCGGTGAGATAGTCGAATCCCGCGCGCGTAAGCGTGAGGAACACACACGGTGAGAGCGTGCGCACATTCTCCGTTTCGGGCAGCGCTTCGAGAAGCGCTCGTTCGCCGAAACAATCTCCCTCCTGGAGGACGAATCGCAGTCCCCGATCGTGTCCCCGCCCTGACGTCACCTCCACGCTGCCGCGCACGATGATGTAAAGGCAGACGCCGAGCTCGCCTTCGCGCAGAACGAGATGGTTCGCTGGACATTCTTCCGTTTGAAACAAACGGACGGCTTCGGCCAGGACGTTGTCCGGCAGACCGTAGAACACGGGCACGAGCCGTAACCGCTCGATGGAAATCTCCGCGTGGTGTGCGGCAGCGTCGAGGGAAAACCCCTGTTGCTTCGTCCACAGATCCCGATACGGCCCCGGGCGCTTGATCAGGTCCGCGTGGATTCCTTCCTGGGCCAGCCGTCCGTCCTTGAGCACGAGAATGCGATTCGCGTTGACGACGGCACTCAGATGATGCGTCACTGACAGAATCGTCCGGCCGTGCCGGAGCCGATCGATCGTTGCGCGGATTCCAGCCTCGGCGATCGGATCGAGCGCAGACGTTGCCTCATCCAGGATCAGGATCGCCGGGTTGCGGATCAGCGCCCGCGCCAGCGCGATCCGCTGGCGTTGTCCGCCGGACAGCCGGCTGCCACGCTCGCCGGCAGGTGTGTCGTATCCCTGCGGCAATTGCAGGATCGCGTCGTGAACTTCGGCAGCGCGGGCGGCCGCTTCGATGTCTTCGTTTGTCGCGGCGCGGTTGCCCAGCCGGATGTTCTCGCGGGCGGAGAGATCGAACAGGGTGCTCTCCTGCGGCACGTATCCGAACAACGAGTGGAATCCGGCGAGTGGAAATCGACGGATGTCGGCGCCGTCGATCGTGATCGACCCTTCATCAGGATCGTACAGGCGCAGGAGCAGGGCCATAAGCGTGCTCTTGCCGGAGCCGCTGGTACCGACGACGCCAACGAGGCCGCCATGAGGAATCGAAGCCGTCAGTTCATATAAATTCCGGCGAGACGGCTTGTATCCGAAACTGACGCCGTTGAAGGCAATCTCGCCGAAACCTGTGGGAACGGGTTGTGTTCCCGAGTCGTGCACAGCCGGCTCGTGTGCGAGCAATTCGTCAATGCGCCGCAGGCTGGTCGTCGTGTGCACGAGCGTGGGGAAGTACTGAACGGCGTTGGCGAGTGAATACGACATGCTGAGGAAGATGGCCTGAAACGATGTGAGCCCACCTATCGTCAACTCACCACGCTGGACCATCCAGGCGCACAGCCCGAGCAGTGCCACCTGCAGCATCATGACGCCGACGTAGGCGGATCGTTCGACGAGCCCGGACAGCCATCCGATACGTACGATCCGGCTGCCCACGTCGCGAAGCCGCGTGCGAAAAGCGGACCGCGAGAACTCCGCGAGGCCGAACGTCTTCACCACAACCTGCGCAGTGAGGTTCTCGTTCACCACGCTCAGGATTGCGCCCTCCTCGACGTTGCGTCGGGAGCTCTCCTCGACGAGTCGCCGCGCGAACACTCCGGGGACGACGATCGTCAGCGGCCACACGAGCAGAGAAATCAGGGCCAGCTTCCAGTTGAGCGCAAAGAGCAGCACCGTGCTGAACAACACGTCCAGGCCAGGCATGACCACCCAGCTGACGACCGTGGCGGCTGCCTTCTCGATCGTCGAGATATCAGTGGAGAACCGCGTGAGGATGTCACCGGCTCGATTCGCCGTGAAGAATCCCAGCGACAGCGTCTGGAGGTGATCGAACATGGCGGCGCGCACATCGTTGAATACGTTGGCCGTCAACCGTGCGTACAGATAGTCGCGAATGAAGCCGAGCAGCGCGACGAGAACGGCACCGCCGGCGAGCCCAGCGATCAGAAGAACCAGAGCGCGGCGATCGCTCCCCAGCAGCCCGACGTCGACCACGTATTGAAAGCTGAAGGGGAGTCCCGCGTAATACAGGCTCTCAATCAGGATGCACACCAGCACCGGAGCCAGAAATCTCAGATGCGGCCGCACGTGCGCCAGGCGCAACTTCCGCCGCGCTGAAGCTGATTGATTAGCTGGTGCGTCGTTCAGGTCCACTCCAGCTCTCCCCTGCGCCGTACGATTGCAGGCGTTCAGAACTTCGCCACGCCTCGCGGACGAAATCGGAGACGTGGTTGCCGTAGCGAGCGCGAACTTCCGGCAGCAGGTGATCGCTGCCCGTGATCACCTTGCGGCAGTGCGGCGACCCGCAATCGCAGTCGAACGGAGACATCAGCGGGCCGCAAAAGGTGGCGTAATCAACCGTCAGTTCCTCGCCTGTCGTGATGTGGCGGCGTGCGACAAGGTTCAGGCCTTCCAACCACGTGTTCGGGTCGCAGCCGTGGTTGATCGGCCGCCACTCGTCGGGATTGTCGCTCCACGTCACGTGGATATCGCCGCACAGGGGCCACGCGTAGCGTTGAAACCACTGTCGGCGAAGACCCTTCCATTGCCGTTCGACGAAGGACCGCGACACGAGGACGTGCGATCGCGCCTCATAACGCTCGACGATAGTGTCTGCGCCGATATCACGAATCGCAAACATCCCGAAGCCTCGCCCGCGGGTAAATCGCAGCGCCCACGGGCTGTTCGCTTGGTCGCGTCGCCGCAGCGCACATCTCAGCAGATGCTCCAGAAATTCGCGGTGTCCCCCGGGATCGTTGGCCAGAATGAGGTCGGCACTCCCATGCTGCCCGTCTGGATAGAACATGGCGCAATTGGGGTTGATCTCGAGCAGGTAAATATCGCCGGCGGCATCCATGCGCAAATCGCAGCGGCCGAATCCGGATCCGGCGAGCGCCACGAATGTCAGCGCGGACACCTCGCGCAACCGCTGCGTCAATGATGCGTCGTCGACCGTTCGCGTCTGCATGCACGCGAACTCCGCCCACTTGAGATCGAAGTGCTTGAAGGATTCGCCTTCGGGGAAGACAAACTCGATCGGCTGCAGGACCCACGCGTCCTCGTCGCCGTCGCGCGGTTCGGAGACGAGTGTGGTGAACTCACGGCCCTCGATGAACTCCTCGATGAGGGCGCCGCCATAGGCGCTGATGATGCGTTCGGTTTCGCGAAACAGCTCATGCGAGTTCGTCACTCGTGATTGCCGCGTCAAACCGACGCTGGAATACGAATGCGGGTGCTTGACGATCAGGGGAAAGCGCAGCCGCAGGGCCTCGACGGCGTCGTCGACGTGGCGCGCGTGGACGTAGGCGGGAAACCTCACGCCGACGGAATGACAGGCCATTTTCATGGCTTCGCGCGACGGATCGTAGAAAGACGACGCGGCGCCGGTGAACGCCATCCCGACACGCTCCAGTGCCTGCACCACCTCGATACCGGGCCGGTCTTCGTCCCACGCCCCGTCGCACAGGTTGATGGCTGCGTCGAAGCCCATCCGGGCGATCTCGAAGATTTGACGGACAGCCGACGCCTTCCGGATTTGAAAACCGACGTATTCGTGCCCGGGCAGGTAGTGCTCGGGTGCACGTGGCGGGTCCAAATCCCTGAACGGAGCCAGAGAATCGACGCTCGATGGGTGCAGTATTGCGATCTTCATGTGCACCAGTCCTGTGGTCAGGAGCAGTTTCGTGTTCGTTCGGTGATCCGCAGTTCGTATTGCGGTGCTGAGGGTTTGAATTTCGCGCCGGTCCAGTTCAATCGGTCATCGAGTACAGGGCGCACCCATGCGAGCCTGCGCCATCAGCGGCCGCTCTTCAAACTGCTGTACACCGCTTCGACGAACATCTCCGTCGTCCACGGACCAGTGTTGGTTCCGTACTGCGTGTCGTAATCGGCGGTGACGCGTGCAGCCTTGACCTGCGGCAGCGTTGCGCCGGCGTCGATCATCGCCTTCACGCGATCGCGGACGATGACCACCATATCCCGATACTCCAGGACCTCGTGCTCATCAGCGAGATAGCCGTGGCCGGGAACGACGTAGGTGCCCCCTTCGCCCTGATGGCGATAGACCGTCTTCTTGAGGATCTCGTTCAGCGCGCGGATCTCACCCTGAATCGAGCCGCCGTTCTTGACGTCGATGACGGGGTACTGAGTTGTCGTGAAGATGTCGCCCGCCACGATGACGTCGGCACGACGGAAGTGGATCAGGCTGTCACCGTCGGTCACCGCGTTCGGTTGATAGAAGAACTCGACGGCTTCGCCGTTGTGGAACTTCCGTCTTCGATCTTCCAGGTACGTGTCTGCCGGGACCGCTGCCGCGGGCGTTCCCGCTGCCTGCATGCGCACTTGCACGTTCACGTGGGCCATCATCGTGGCATGTGACGACGGATCACTGAAGAAGCCAGTCACACCGCGCGGCGCCGCTTGCACGAAGAACGATCCCGGAAGGCTCGGATCCTGGCCGGCAGCGCCGAGCACCTCGTTGCCGCCCGTGTGCTCGCGGTGGAAGCTCGTGTTGGCGATGAACTGGATCGGATTGGTGGTCAAGGTGCGGATCGCCGCAACCACCTTGTCGCTCAGTTTGCCCTCGCCGGTGTCGACGACGAATGCACCCTGCTCCCCGGTCTGCACGACGATGTTGCCACCATCGCCGACAAGCATATACACGTTGTCGCGAATCGGCATGATGTGGATGTTCCCATCACGCACTTCGCCATCCACCATCTTGCTCGTTTCTGAGGCACGCCCGGCGGCAGGGGAGAGCAGGGCGTTTCCGTCGACCTCCGTCGTCGTCCGCAGTCGGGCGTTCAGCTCTGGATACATCGTGACACCGCCGAGCAGACCGGCTGCCAGCGGGATCTTGTAGCGCCCCCCGAATTCGCGCACGTACGGCTGCTTTCCGAACAGGTAGTGCGGTACGGCATCCTCGGGTCGATCGAGAATCTGCTCGCCGTCATCGCACGCGTACAACCATGCACCCGGGTCGACAGGCTGACGGTAGTAGTCATTGCTGCGGACCATCGGTTCGCTCAGAAAGACCGGGTCCGACACGACGGTCACATTGGTCAGATGGTCGCCGTGACGCACGAAGAACTCGGTGAGCGTCGCCTGGTCGCTCTGGGGAACGCCGTTGCCGCGCCGCAGCGCGCCGCTCTTCATGTGCGTCGTGCGCACCACGAGCGCGTTGCCACTGAACTGACCGGTGGAGAACCCGCGAAATGTGTGCGGTGCCCAGGCCGGTGGATGTGCGCGCCCGTCCATCCAGATGACCCGATGCCCTTCGGTCGTTTGCGCCCAGAGATGAATGGCGAGCAGGCGTTGGGTGTGGAGGTCGCGTTCCTCCCAGATGCGGAAGTTGCCAAGTGCGCGCATCTGATACGGCGTGACGTATGCCTCGCACTGATGGTGGCGCAACGTCACCCGCGAGGGATCGTACGAAAGCGCCCACAACCGGCCGGCTTCATTGAGAGGAAAGCCACCGTAGTCGGCGATCTCGGATCCGGGTCCACGCTCCATGAAATCCTCGTGGAGCACCGGAGACCAGTAGCCGCTCAGATCGATCGCTGGTGCTTGCCCCGTTGGTGCGGCAGGAATCTGCGGAGCCTGCCCGATCACCGTTGCGCTGACAACGACCAGCGCCGCACCCACCAGCGCCTGCGCATTTCGCATCTATGCTCCTCACCTCGACGCGCAGGGCGTCGGTTGCCAGCGCGACGCATCGCTCTCACGCTTGAACTGCTGACTGGTCCAGTACGGTGTGGCCAGATACTCCGAATCAACGACTTCCGCCGTGACAACGAGCAGCGCGTCGCCGCCTGGGACCTCGAAGCGATCGAAATATTCAGTCAGGACCGCGTTCTCGCTGTAGGGAATACCGTTCCGGCGAAGATAGCCGGGTCGCATCTTTACTGTCACGACCTTGAGTGAGCCGCCTGGCGCCCGTCCGCCTCCACGAGCCGCGAAGGCCGCCTGTGGATAGTCCCACGTGGCGGTCGATACTCCCTGCCAGTCGGCCCCCGCCGTTTTCCCGCCGGCATCCGTTGGCGTCGCGCCGAACTGGAACAGCCGTGTCTGAGTTCCGGCGTCGGTTTCGACCTTCAGGGTCGCATCATCGTTCCAGCTGATGCGGACGCGCGTGGGCAATCTCAAAAGGCCCGCAGCGCCATACGCCTTGCACTGCTCACCGGCGGCTTCATCCCGCAACGGGTCCCAGCTATCGGCGATCTTCCGGGCGGAGGGCAGCAGTGGCAGGCCGCCGTAGTCCCCCTTGGGAGGCGTGAATTGGCGATACCGCCAATCCTCGGTTATGAGTGAAACCCATTGGCCGGTGAGGTCGACCGCTGCGCCGGCGCGCGGCGAGATAGGCGTCGGCGGACCGCCGCGCTGCGCGTAAGCGTCTGCCCCAAGGATAGAGGCTGCTACGACGGCAACCAGGATTGTGGCCAGCCAGTGGCTGTATTTCATCAGCTCGGATCCGCCTCGCAGCAAGATGAAACCACACTCTGGCGCCGTCGTGGCGACTATTCGACTGCTACGTCCCTCGAAGGTCCGGCTTCAAGCGTCTGCTCGATGGCGATACACCCTTGCTCGACGAATCCGGTGACAAGCGATGCGAGCGAGTCAGGCAGCAGGTCAGTAATCCATACCAAACGACAACCGGTGTCACTGGGCACTACTTGAAACGACGCGTTGTGGTGAGTGGTCCGCCAGTCAACGACGGCGTATACCAGACGCCGCGCGTGATCGTCGAGCGTGACGATGCGCTCGCGCACCAGTTCGCCGTTCGCAAAGGTGACGAGCCTGGAGTCGCCATCGAGTTGCGTATTGATGACGAACTGCCGCGCGAGTCTCGTGTGCACGGCACCGACGTCGCGGACGGCATCCCACACATCCGCAGCAGGTGCGTTGATTTCGAGCTCTTTATGAATTGACGCCATCTCGTGCCTCCAAGCTGTGGTGAACTTGCGTGTGTCAAACTGTTATAGAGCACGGCTGGAGCACGGTTCTTGGCAAAAATTGCGCTCGACCTGCAACAGGCACTGGCACGGCGTAAGCGGGAAGGAAAGCCCGGCTCGACGACGCCACGCATCATCGCCGACGGCGACGGCTGGAGCGTGGCAGACGTCGTGTGCACGTGCGGTGTGCACGATCGCCCCTACGAAGAGCGGCACGCCCGCTACGCGATTGCCACTGTCCTGACAGGCAGCTTCCAGTATCGTTCCGCACCCGGCCGCGCATTGATGACTCCCGGGGCGCTGATGCTCGGCAATGAGGGCGACAGCTTCGAGTGCAGCCACGAACACGACGAAGGCGATCGCTGTGTGGCCGTGTGGTACACGCCCGAGTATTTCGAACGGCTGGCGGCCGACGTTGAAAGCTCCGCCGTGAGAACCGGATTCCGAACCGTGCGGCTGCCGCAGTTGCGTGCGTTATCGTCGCTGGTCGCCCGGATGGGCGCCGGCGCGGATGGTGTTGCGGATGTGCCATGGGAGGAACTCGTGGTCCGTCTCGCGGTTGAAAGTCTGAGACTGATGTCCGGCGTCTCCGGCCGCGACCGGTTGCCGTTGAACGCCGAAGCGCGAGTGACCCGTGCCGTTCGCGTGATCGATCGCTTTCGAGACGCACCTCTCGCGCTTGGAAGACTGGCGCATTCGTCCGGTCTCAGCCCGTACTACTTCCTCCGGACGTTCGAACGAGTGACCGGCATCACTCCGCATCAGTACGTGCAGCGCTCGCGGCTGCGTGCGGCCGCCTCCCGCCTCATCGCAGAGGACGCCAGAGTAGTGGATATCGCGCTCGAGTGCGGCTTCGGGGACGTATCGAATTTCAATCGGGCGTTCAGGACGGAATTCGGCGTGAGCCCGCGGCGGTTCCGGCGACTGTCACGAGGTGGCGAATGAGCCCGGAGCATCATCACACACCGCAGGAGGAACGACGCATCCGGGATGCCGCGCTGGATGAGACGATCGAGCAGACGTTTCCTGCCAGCGACCCGCCATCATCCATACCCAATCCGTATGACGACGATCTGCTCCCTGAGAGGGAGGAGGGCGACGAGGCGCGCGATTAGGCGTCACCCCGTCGCGCCGGCACCACCCTGGGCATCGGCGAACCCGCCAGCCATCTGGTGACGAATGCCCTCGCCGCAATCCGACTTAGTGTCCGGTCTGCAGACGCTCGAGGCGCCGGGTGGCATAGCGAGCCAGGATCGAGCACAGCAGAACCAGTCCCACCAGGACGAGTGCACCGGCCCACGCTTGACGATGCCATTCCTGATACGGCGAGATCGCGTAAGTGAAGACCTGAACCGTGAGCGACGAAATGGGTTGATCCAGCCGCGTCGAGAAGAATCGATTGTTGAACGCCGTGAACAGCAGCGGCGCCGTTTCTCCGGCGATGCGGGCGAGCGCGAGCACGATGCCGGTGACGATTCCCGGCGCCGCTGCCGGCAACACGACCGACACAGTCGCCCATCCACGAGTGGCACCCAGCGCAAGTGCTCCTTCACGCAGCGACAACGGGACCAGCTTCAACAATTCCTCGGTGGTTCTGGTGATGATTGGCAACATCATCACGCCGAGCGCCAGGCCGCCGGCGGCGGCGCTGAACTGCTTGACCGGCAGCACGGCAATTCCGTAGACGAAGACGCCGATGACGATCGAGGGTACGCCGTTGAGCGTGTCGGCGGCGAACTGCACCGCCGTTGCGAGTCGCGAACCAGCGAATTCCGCAGCGTAGATGCCGGCGCTCACTCCGATCGGGATCGCGAAGATCGCGCCCACGCCAATCAGCATCAGCGTTCCCACGATCGAGTTCGCCATGCCCCCGTCCGGCTCGCCGACAGGTACTGGCAGGTTGGTGAAGAAGCCCAGGTTCAATGAAACGATGCCTTGTGTGATCACGAAGAACAGGACGAGCGCGAGCGGCAGCAGCGCGAGGAGCACGGCGAGCGCGCACAGCCAGACCACCACTTTGGACAGCCGGCGGCGGAACCAGTCACTGCTCATGCCGCGTCTCCCACCGGTGTCGCGGCGACCGCCGCGGCTTTCCGCACCGTCACGGTGCGGTTCATGCGCCAGATCAGCAGGCGCGACGCCATGTTGACGACCAATGTGATGACGAACAGGACCAGCCCGACTTCGATCAGGGCATCGAGGTACAACTCGTCGGCGGCCTCCGTGAACTCGTTGGCGAGCACCGCCGCCATCGTGTACTGCGGGGCGAACAGCGACAACGAGATCTGCGGGTTGTTGCCGATGACCATGGTGACGGCCATCGTCTCGCCGAGGGCGCGGCCGAAGCCGAGCATGATCGCGCCAATGATCCCTGTGCGGGCGTAGTAGAGAGCGGCGCGAATCGCTTCCCACTGCGTGGCGCCGAGCGCGTAGGCGGCCTCGCGCTGCGACATCGGTACGGCCCTGAGCACTTCGCGCGCAACCGATGATGTAAAGGGAATGATCATAACGGCGAGAATCAGCACGGCCGATAACATGCCAACTCCCACGGGTGGCCCGGAAAAGATCGGCAACTGCCTGAGCACCGCCGGCATGCTTGCCTGGAGCGTGCGCACGGCGGGCACCAGCACGAAGATGCCCCACAACCCATAGACGATCGACGGAATCGCGGCCAGCAACTCGGTCAGGAACGTCAGCGGCTGCCGCAGCCAGGCTGGACTCAGTTCAGAGAGAAAAATCGCGATGCCGAGCGCAATCGGAGTCGCCAGCATCAGTGCAACAACTGACGAATACAGCGTGCCCCAGATAAACGGGCGTGCCCCGAATTCTCCGGAAACCGGATCCCAGACGTCGTTGATCCAGAAGTTGAGGCCGAACTTCGCGATCGAGAGCTGGGATTGTCTCGCCAGCTCCCATCCGATCATGACGACCAGCAGGACGAGGCTGAGCGCAACAACGCCGGTGCCGAGCCGGAAACCCAGATCCTGTCGCGAGAACGCTCTGTTCATGACACTTTGATGGTGTTCAGCGCTTCCATCTCCAGCGTGACCACCTCCGCCGGAAGAGGGGCGTAACCAAGATTTGGCGCGAACTTCTGGCCGTCAGTCAGTGCCCAGCGCATGAAGTCGACCATCGCTTTGCTCTGGGCCTTGTCCTTCGCGTTCTCGTACAGGAGCAGCCACGTGAACGACGAGATTGGATAGACGCCCTTGCCTGGAGCATTGGTGATCGACACGCGGAAGTCCTTCGGCATGTTCTTGACTGCTGCGCCTGCCGCCGCCGTCACCGACTGAATCGTCGCGCGCACGAACTCACCGTCGGAGTTCTGCACGCCGCCGTATGCGATCTTGTTCTGAAGGGCATAGATCAATTCGACGTACCCGAGCGAGCCTGGCGTCTGCTGGACGAGGCCGGCCACGCCCTCGTTGCCTTTGCCACCAAGACCATTCGGCCAGTTGACGGAGGTCGCCACGCCCACCTTCTTCATCCACTCGGGCGATACCTTCGCGAGGAAGTCCACCCAGATGTAGGTGGTGCCCGAGCCGTCCGATCGATGCACGACCGTGATGTCGGTCGACGGCAGCTGCAGGCCGGCATTGAGCTTGGCAATCGCCGGGTCATTCCACTTCGTGATCTTGCCGAGGAAGATGTCTGCGAGCACCGGGCCGTTGAACTTGATCTCGCCTTGTGTGCCGGGCAGGTTGTAGACAGGCACCACGGCACCAAGCACGGTCGGGAGATGGAGAATTTTTCCGGGCGCCTGTTGCATCTGCTCGGGCGTCATCGGTCCGTCGGTCGCGCCGAAGAAAACCGTCTGATTGGTTAGTTGTCTGATGCCACCGCCCGATCCGATCGACTGATAGTTGATCTGGACCTGCTTGAGCTTCTGGTACTCGGAGAACCACTTCGAATAAATCGGAAAGGGAAATGTCGCGCCCGCGCCGTTGATCGTCGTTTGCGCCGCGGCGCCGCCCATCAACAGGACCACGCCCGCGAGCGCCGCAAAGACTCTGTAAGAGCGCTTCATCGTAACCTCCGCTTCAGAAGCTGAGCAGACCGTGAATCGACACCGTCTTGGTCTCGGGTATCGTGATGTTGTCGAAGCGTTGCCCGTCGTAATCGAGAAGGATGGCGGTGCTGACGTTGCCCTGATGCGGGAACCAATACGCGCCTCCGACGATCGTGCGGTTCTGGTGCTGATCTTTGTTGAGCGTTGCTCCCGGAAGAGGCGCCGTCGCGGGGGGAGCGAACGTACCAGCCGTGTTAGGCGTCCAGTGGTCGTAGCGCAGCAGCGTCTCCCATGAAGACCCGTTCGGGAATTCATATCGCGGCGTTGCCCATATCGAGTAGCCGTTGCTCGAAATGCTCGTGGCCGTGGGCAGCAGTTGATCCGATGCGTCCAGGTAGTCGAAACCGGCGTTGATGTACTTGTGCTCGTACGTCACGTTGCCCATGAGGCGGTCGCGATCGCTGTCGTTCACGTAGGCGTCGGCGTAATACACGAGATGCGCCCGCAGGCCGCGCAGGATCGGCGTGCTCCGCGCGAACGGGCGGATCGAGCCGCGAAATTCGAACCCCTTCTGGTTGTTGGTTTCGACGCGTTGGTAGTTCTCACCGTTGTAGATGCCGAAGTGCACCTCGCCGTAGTTGGACGCGATGTTGGTGTGGAAGGAGACTCCCGCGTCCGATGAAGTCATCGTCGTGGGTAGGGGAACGCGCTCCGCGAAGACGGTTCCCTGGAATCGATAACGGTAAATGCCTTCCTCGAAATCGACCCACGGCGTCTGCTGAATGCCCAGGCGAACCCAGGTGCCTCGTGGCAGCCAGTCGTCCAGGTTGAATTGCCCATAGGCGTACTTGATCCGGAACACCAGGCTGTCGTTGGCGACCGTCGTGCCCGGGCCGAGACTCAGCAGACCGCTCTCGCGCGTGATGTCCGGCGTAAGCCTGAAGGCGACGATGTGAGAAATCTGCCCGGTGAGGTTGATGTACGCGCGACCAATGTCGAACGCGCTGCGATTCACTGTATTGCCGGCGGCATCGGTGATCTCCGGCTCTGTCTGCAGTGTGTAAATGGGAAACAGCGTCATCCCAACACGGATGGACGGGGTGTCGTCAGGTGGCGTATATCCGGCAGCAGGCGTAACCTGGGCCCACGATCCCTGAACCGATAGCATCGTCCCAATCAACGCGATCGTTGCCACTCTCATTGCCTTCGCCGCTGTCACAATCACACCCCCATACGGCCCTGCTCGACGCCACACCCCAGTGGTACGAAACCGCCGTGACGGCGACGCATCGGTTGGGGACCAGCGGCGTAAACGTTTGGCTGGATTAATGGATCGTCCAACGCCTTTGCGTCAGCTGCGAGGCTTCGGCGCTGAAGCCACGAATGCGAGCTCGACGAAGTGCCAGTCGGCATAGGTGACCTGTTGACCTGTGCATCGCGTTCTTCTCGCACGAGCCAGCCTTGCGCGGGCGCGCTTCCACATCGAAGCGACGGACGTGAGAGCGCGTCTGTCAAGCCACGCGAAAACACCGGCTTTCCCATTACCTCGGGCATCGTGATCCCCCTGTCTGATCTGAATTTTCCCGTGCGCACGTCGTCTCTCATGAAAATTCTGTGTAAACAAATGCAGGTGGGGGAGCTTGCGTCGGCTTCGTTCTCGCTGTGGCGCTCGTCGCGGGTCATCGCGCATGTGCGGCAGGCGGCGGGCACCCGCGCGACGGTGACGTTGCGATCCTTGGCGGTTGATCTAGTATTCCGTTGCCCCGCAACGCTGGCCGGGGCGCTCGGCCCTGATCTTTCCATCGGTCGCCACCAGGCGACCCTTCACCAGCACCCTGCGTGACTCCAATCGAATAACGGTTGGAGTCGGTGGACGTCGCGAAACCTCGAATCGTCGTCGCGTCGATGTCGCAGATGTCGACGGATGCGTCCGCCGACGCACGCGTGCGAGGGGACGATCGCACGTGCGACATCGAGCGCAGTCAGCGCGAACAGCGTGGCAGCCTAAATGTGGTGGTGACCGTACCGGGCGCAGATTCGAACGACGTACGCAGTGTCCGGCTTCAGGCGGCCAAGCCGATGAGGGTACTCACCAGGAGGCTTGCAACACGATCGCGATCCAGCCGTCGCGCGATTTCCCGCCCAGGCGTCGCATTCCCAGATGACGATAGGCCTCGTCGACATCCCGTTCGAGCGAGGTAGGAATTCCTGAGAGCACCAGTTGACCGTGGTGCCCCACCCGGCGTACGAGCACGGGGGCCATCTCGATGAGGGGGGCCGCAAGCACGTTTGCCAGGACCAGCGGCCATGTTCCCGTCACGGCGTCCGGCCCGCCCCGCGCCACGTGCAGGCGTGTGTCAAGTGCGTTGATTCGTGCGTTCTCGGTAGCGACGCGCAGCGCCGCGGCGTCAATATCCAGGCCAAGGGCAACTGGCACGCCCATCAGCAGGGCAGCAAGTGCGAGCACGCCGGATCCTGTGCCCACGTCGAGCACAGCGTCCGGACGTCTGATCTGCACCGCCTGGTCGAGTGCTTCGAGACACAGCGCGGTGGTCGGGTGAAGCCCGGTCCCGAACGCCGCGGAGTCCACCAATCGTAGGGCGCCCGGCTCTGCGCCCGAGTCAGCCGGAACAATCCGCAGGCGTCCGATTTGAATTGCGCGCGGGTGAAGGATCCAGACGGAGCCGGCGTCGCGTTCCGTGGCAGGCGAAATCGAGAGGTCGCGAACGCCGAGGGCGCTCCTAACCTGTGCTGGTGTGACACTGTCGGGCATCAGCGCGGCGATGTTGCGGCCATTAACATACTCGGCGTCCAGAGCACCGAGCTCGATGAGACGGTCGAACGCATCGTCGCCGGCGTTACGAAGGTCGACTCGGTACGGCACGTTCCTCTGCGTTAAAACATTGATCGTTCAACATCGATCCTGAAAATATCGGCCGCTTCGACGCGCAGCGCCCGTCGTGTACGAACAACGCGG
>JBKPNV010000067.1:0-4740 GCA_046732795.1 Acidobacteriota bacterium | reverse complement strand
GCGGATCTGGAGAGGTCTGCCGGCTACTATCGCAAGTTCTTCGGCATGGAGACCTCCCGGGAGCGGACGCCCGATCGGATCTGGTTTACCGCCGCGCGCACCCGCCTGGGGCTGGAAAAAGTGGCCGAGGGTCAGATGCCGCACATCGATCGCTTCGGCATTCGCGTGGCGGCGTTCGACCGTCGGGCAATCACGCGCAAACTCGGCGCGATCGGCGTCACAATGCTGCCGTCCACGGGTGGAAAGGTCGTGCGTTTCCGCGATGCCGATGGGATGGCGATAGAGCTTCGCGGGGTCTAGCGACAGCCTGATAAACAACATCGACGTACGCCAGATTAAGGTCGACGCCCATCTGGCCGTGAATGCCGAGGACCCTACCGACTGGAAGTGGTGTCGGTTATCGAGCGGCAGGTTCCCATACGCAGACGTTCTGGCGCCCCGCCGCCTCTAGAGATACCTAGGCGCGTGCCCCAGGCGACCGCGACGGGTTCTTCAGACGCGGCATATCGACGAGGATGCCTCGCGTCACGATGCCCTGCTTCACCGCTTCGGTGCCCAGCTTCGAGCAGCCTGCCTGGTCGCTGAATCCCTCCGACAACACGAAGCCGTTGTACCACTTGCCCTGATAGCTGGCGTGGCACAACGCGTCGAGATGCGTCATCGGGCCGTGGACGTGGTACTCCTTGATGTCGCTGCTGAAGCCGGGATTGCCCGTCTCGAAGTCGGGACAAGCGCCGATGGCGGGGTTTCAGGATCATGGCGATCTTCTCCTGCCCGCTTTGCTTCTTGCCGTCGAAGTCGAACACGTCGATCTGCGTCTCGAGTTTGCATTGAACAATGGCGCGCTCGTGCTGCTGCCGGCAATGCCCTGACCACCAGGTTGACAATCTATGAGTTGCCCTTTAGTCTCGACCGCTCGATGCATGGTTCATGGACCTTCATCTCTTCGATCTGAATCTGCTCGTCGCGCTGGACGCGCTGCTGACCGAGCGCAACGTCACCCGCGCAGGTAATCGACTCAATCTCAGTCAATCGGCAATGAGCGGCGCACTGGCGCGTCTGCGGCACTCTTTCCATGACGAGCTCCTCGTGCCGGTCGGGCGCCAGATGGCCTTGACGCCTGTTGCCGAAGGGCTCGTCGAGCCGGTTCGTGACATCTTGCTTCGGATTCGAGGAACGCTCGGATCGAAGCCGCAGTTCGATCCGCTGACAGCCGCGCGCCACATCTCGCTGGCGGTGAGCGACTATGTCGTAGAAATCGTGATCGCGGACGTGCTCCGGCGGGCGCGTCTGGAGGCGCCGCACATGACGTTCGAAGTGCGCGGCGTCGGACGCCGGGCGACCGAGGATCTCGAGAGCGGCGAGCTGGACTTTCTGATCTCGCCGGAAGGGTACGTCTCAGCCGCTCATCCGACCGACGTGCTGTTCGAAGACACCTACACGTGCGTGGCATGGGCCGGCAACACGTCGATTGGTACGTCGGTGACGCTCGAGGAGTATCTCAACCTCGGGCATGTGGTCGTCAACTTGGCGGGCGGCGAGCAGCCAGGCAACTACGACGAGCAGTTCCTGCGCCGATCCAACTTCACGCGCCGCGTTGAGGTGTCGGTGCCCGCCTTCAGTCTGGCGCCGCAGCTTGTCGTCGGTACGGATCGCGTTGCGACGATCACGACGCGGCTCGCGGTGAAGTACGCGGAGCGTTTGCCACTCAAGCTGCTGCCGATGCCGATCGCCATTCCGCCGATGGTCGAGATGCTGCAGTGGCATCAGGTCCACGACCACGATCCGGCGAATCAGTGGTTCCGTCGGTTACTCAAGCAGACCGTCAGCGGCTTGTCGCACGACGACGCGCCAACTCCTGTCAGTCGTCCAGACGGGCGGTCCAGAACGACCGCGCAACGGCGCGGACCCCGCCGCAGGCATTCGTCCGCGACCGCGTGAAGTGATTGAGGACCGCAATAGCGCTGATCAGCGTTTCGTAGAGTTGGCCTTCAGACTGGCGTACACCGCTTCGACGAACATGTCCGTCGTCCAGGGGCCTGTGTTCGCGCCAAACTGCGTGTCGTAGTCGGCGGTGACGCGGGCGGCCTTCACTTGCTGAAGCGTCGCACCGGCGTCGATCAGAGCCTTCACACGGTCGCGCACGATGACCACCATGTCGCGGTACTCGACGACCTCGTGCTCGTCGGCCAGGTAGCCGTGACCGGGCACGATGTAGGTGCCGCCTTCGCCCTGGTGACGATAAACGGTCTTGTCCAGGATGTCATTCAACGCGGTGATCAGTCCTTGCACGGATCCGCCACTCGCCCGATCGATCACAGGGTATTGAGTCGTTGTGAAGATGTCCCCCGCGACGATGACGTCGGCGCGACGAAAGTAGATCAGGCTGTCGCCGTCGGTCACGGCATTCGGCTGATGGAAGAACTCGATCGCGTCGCCATTGTGAAACTTGCGCCGGCGATCTTCGAGATAGGTATCCGCGGGAACGGCACCCGCAGGCGCCCCCGCCGCCTGCATGCGTACTTGCACGTTGGTATGCGCCATCATCGTCGCGTGGGCAAGAGGGTCGTCGAAAAACCCTGTGACGCTGCGCGGTGACTGAACGAGGAAGAACGATCCCGGCAGGCTGGGATCCTGACCGGCAGCGCCGAGCGCAGCATTGCCGCCGGTATGCTCGCCGCGAAAGCTGGTGTTGGCGATGAATTGAATGGGCTTGTCGGTGAGCGTTCGAATCGCGTCGAGGACTTTCTGCGACAGCTTTCCTTCACCGGTATCCACGACGAACGCTCCCTGATCTCCGGTCTGCACGACGATGTTGCCGCCGTCGCCGACGAGCATGTAGATGTTGTCGCGAACCGGCCAGACATGGATGCTGCCATCGCGCGGCTCGGGATCCACGCCCTTGCTCGTTTCAGGCGTGCGGCCACGAGCGGGAGCAAGCAAGGCGTTGGCTTCGGCATCGGTGACCGTGCGAAGCCGCACCGCGAGGTCGGGGTACATCGTGACGCCGCCGATCAGACTTGCGGCGAGCGGCAGCTTGTAGCGTGCGGCGAATTCCCGCGCATACGGCTGCTTGCCAAACAGGTAGTGCGGCACGCCGTCTTTGGGTCGATCGAGGATTTGCTCGCCATCGTCGCACGCATACAGCCACGCGCCGGGATCGACGGGCTGGCGATAGAAATCATTGCTGCGAACCATCGGCTCGCTCAGGAACACCGGATCGGTGACGACGGTGACGTTGGTGAGGTGGTCACCGTGTCGCACGAAGGACTCGGTCAGTGTGGCCTGATCGCTTTGCGGGACGCCGTTGCCGCGGCGGAGGGCACCGTTCTTCATGTGAGTGGTTCGCACGACCAGGGCGTTTCCGACGAATTGGCCGGTGGAGAAGCCTCTGAACGTATGCGGAGCCCACGCGGGAGGGTGCGGACGTCCATCCATCCAGATGATCCGATGTCCCTCGGTGGTCTGCGCCCAGACATGGATCGCGAGCAGACGCTGCGTGTGCTCCTCGCGCTCTTCCCAGATGCGGAAGTTGCCGAGTGCCCGCATCTGATAGGGAGCGGCATACGCTTCACATTGATGGTGCCGCAGGGTGACGCGCGACGGGTCATAGGACAGCGCCCACAGTCTGCCGGCCTCGTTGAGTGGAAAGCCGCCGTAATCGGCGAGCTCTGATCCGGGGCCGCGTTCCATCAGGTCTTCCTGCAGGACGGGCGACCAGTATCCGCTCAGATCGATAGGGGGTGCCTGCCCGGGGATTGCTGTCGGGATCTGCGGTGCTTGTCCCTGCAGCGTGACACAGAACATCGTCAGCGCTGCGCAAACCAGTCCTCTCGCGCTTTTCATGTCGTGTCCTAGCGTGCCGCACAAGGCGTCGGATTCCAGCCTGTCAAATCCTTCTCATACTTGAACTGCTGGCTCGTCCAGTACGGAGTCAAGAGATTCTCAGTGTCCACGAGTTCGCTCGTGACCACGAGCAGCGAATCGCCACCGGGAACATCGAAACGATCGAAGTACTCGGTCAACACCGTGTTCGTGCCATAGGGGACGCCGTTCTTCCGCAGGTAACCAGGTTTCATTCTCGTCGTGACGACCTTGAGAGAGCCGCCACGGGCGGGTCCGTCGCCGCGACCCGCGAATGGTGCACGTGGCGAATCCCACGTCGCCGATGAGACGCCTTGCCAATCGCCGCCGTTTGCCGCGGGAGCGCCGAAGTAGAACATCCTCGTCTGGGTTCCGGCGTCGGCCTCGAGCTTCAGGGTCGTGTCGTCCTGCCACGCGATCCGTATTCTGGTCGGAAGTCTGAGGAGGCCTCCCGCGCCATACGCCTTGCACTGCTCGCCGGCGGCCTCGTCGCGTGCCGGATCCCAACTGTCGGCGATCTTCCGAGCGGCGGGAGACAGCGGCAGCGGAGCATAGTCGCCCTTCGGCGGAGTGAACTGACGCTGCCGCCAGTCCTCGGTGATGAGTGACACCCACTGGCCCGCGAGATCAAAGGGCGCGGCGGCGCGGGGGGTCGGTGGCGCGGCCGGCGCCCCGCGTCCTCCTCGTTGTGCGTACACGACATCGAGTGAGAACAGGAGGGCAACGAACACTGCGGCCCTGCGAAGGCCTGACTTCATGATTCACCCCGGGCTGAACGACAGGAGCACACCGTGATCAGCACGACTCTGTACGCAGCGGCGCTTCAGCCGCTAATCGTAATCCGTGATAGTCCTCATCGCTCCAATCAATCGCCAC
>JBKPNV010000066.1:0-6518 GCA_046732795.1 Acidobacteriota bacterium | reverse complement strand
GAACCGGTACTTCGGAGTGGCCGCCGTCCTGCCCACGACGGTGAGCGCCGGCACCATGGCGTCGAGGATGGGGAGGCCCATCGCCACACCCATGCCACGCAGGAAGGTTCGTCGGGGCAACGACGTCTTGGTTACGAACATCAGCAGTACTCCTCGACTACCAAACGTCAGGGCGCGCTCGTGGTGCGGCTCGACTCTCCGCCCTGCGGCGCAGGGTTCGTTCTCATCCGAAACGGCGTGCTATTCACAATGCCCAATACGAGCGCCGAAAACCGATCGTCCTGCTGTGCCGCCTCTCGGGCGATGGCGCGCACCACCGGACGATCGTAGTACTCGAGCCCGCGGCCAAGCGCGTAGGTCAGCATCTTCTCGGCCATCGTGCTCACAAACATGTCGCGCCGGGACAATAATGCCTGCCGCAGCCCGGCGACGCCATCGATGTGCGTGCTGTCATTGAGCTCGACGGAGGGGTCGATCGGACTTCCGGCATCACGCGTGCGCCACGCCCCGACCGCGTCGAAGTTTTCCAAAGCGAGACCCAGGGGATCCATCACCCGGTGACACGTCGCGCACGCCGGGCTCTTGCGGTGAATCTCCATCTGCTCGCGCACGCTGCGTGGGGTCGGCCCCGCGCTTTCCTCGAGCGCCGGGACGTTTGCCGGAGCCGGCGGTGGCGGCGTGCCGAGCAGGTTATCCAGAATCCATTTGCCGCGCAGCACCGGTGACGTTCGATCGGGGTGCGACGTGAGCAGCAGGATGCTCCCCTGCCCGAGCAGTCCTCGCCGTGCATCCTCGGTGACCGGGACGCGCCGGAAGTGACTGCCGTAAACGTGCGGAATTCCGTAGTGACGCGCCAGCCGCTCGTTGACGAACGTGTAGTCGGCCGTCAGCAGATCGAGAACGCTCCGGTCTTCACGAATCACGCTTTGAAACAGGAGCTCGGTCTCGCGGCGAAACGCCTGACGCAAGTTGTCGTCGAAATCGGGGAAGTCGTTTTGATCGGGGATCGACGATCGCAGATTGCGAAGCTGCAGCCATTGTCCAGCGAAGTTCGCCACCAGCGCCTCAGAACGCCGGTCGGCCAGCATCCTCCGGACTTGACGCTCGAGCACCGCCGGCTGCCGCAGCGTTCCCCGCCGCGCCACGTCAATCAGCTGATCGTCCGGGATGCTGCTCCACAGGAAGAACGACAGGCGCGACGCCAACTCGAGATCGCTGATCGCGTAGACGGTACCTGCCGGTGCCTGCGCGTCCTGTTCCGCGCGGAAGACGAACTTCGGGCTCGAGAGAATGCTGCGCAGGGCGCGCTCGATGCCTCGATCGAACGATCCGTCCTTCCGCCCCGCCTCGTAGAACGTCATGAGTCGATTGACTTCGGGCGCGGTCACGGGACGACGGTAGGCGCGACGTGCCAGCGTCTCGATGATCTGTCGCGCGCACGTCGGTTCCTGTGCCGGCGTTGCCGGACGACAGATCAGAATGCGATCCCGGCTGGGTGTGCGCGCCGTGCCTGTCGCCTTGAATGGCCCGGCGATGCTGAGGTACTCCACGTGTGCAAAGCCGGTGTGGTCGGTCGTGTCGACATTGGTACGGCGGAAGTACTGCAGACGCTGGCCGCCCTGCACAGCACTGCGGGCGATGAACGCAGCGGCGATGGCGTGAGGACCGGCGGTGACCGGCACGCGAACGGTCAGCCGTGCGCCGATGTTGTTCAGAACGTCCGTGGCGTTGTCGGCAGAGCCGACGTAGTCCTCCGGCCCGCCAATTTCAGCCAGGTGGATGCGCTCGCCGTCGAGCAATACCTCGAGTTGATTCACGTACTCGAGACCTCGAATCTGGCCGAGTGTCGTCTCCTGCAACTTGACCTTGATGACGTATTCGCCGTCGCTTGGAAACGTGTGCTTCGCCACCAGCCCGCCCTGCGTGCCGAGCGGAAGGCCCTCGCGGTGTTGCGACTGCGACATGTCGGGCGGTGCGCGGTAGACGTCAGTGGACGGTCCCGCCTGCGCATCTCCGAGGGCGAGCGCACCGATCTTGCGCGCGGCGGCCAGGTAGCGCTCGAGCAGCGCCGGTGACACGCCGAGTACATCGGCGTTGTTGTCGAAGCCGTCGCTCGAATCGTCAGGCGGCAGAAGGACGGCGGGATCGATGTCCAGTGCAAGCAGGTCGCGAATCGCGTTGGCGTATTCCGCGCGATTCAGCCTGTGCAATGCCGGCCGGCCAGGATTCGGCGCCGCGGCGGCGGCCGCGTCGAGCGACGTCTCGAGATAATGCACGAGCGCGCTCCGCACCTCGGGCGACGGCCGTGGACTCCCCGCCGGTGGCATCATGCCGGCCCGCAGCTTCATAGCCACCTTCTCGAGGATCTCGCCATGCGACGCCGGCTTCGACATATCGACCGTTTCGAGTACGAGGCCACCCGCCTTCACGCGCTCGCTGTGACACGAGAAGCAATACTGCTTGACGACGTCGGCTGCTGGCGCGGACGAAACAGGAGTCGCGACGCCCGGCTGCTGAGGCGCCTGTGTGGCGCCGATCGCAACCATCACGACCCACAATGCCGCAACGGATCCGTAGAAGTATCTCTTCACGGCGTACGAGGTGCTTTGGAGGCCGCTGCGGCCGGCGCACCGTCGGTGGCGGCTGCAGGGCCGCCGCCAGAGAGCTCTTTCAATGCTGCGACGGCGTCGGGCCGAAGCTGTCGATTGCTGCGATCGATACGCGCCACAGCCACTTCGAGTGGCGTCTGCCCGCGCTTGTTCTTCGCGTCGATCTTGGCACCGTGGGCAACCAGATACCGCACGATGTCGCCGCTGTGCGCGACGTGAAGGGCGGTATCGCCCTGGTCGTTTGCGATGTTGGGATCCAGGCCGAGTTCCTCCACGCACACCTTCACGGCGCGCAGCAGCTCCTCCGGCGTCCCCCGTTCGTATTCCTGGGCATCGGCATTGTGATCGCCGCGCCGGCCGAAGCCTGCGGCCAGCATCAGCATCGACGTGCCGTTCTTCTGCCGGACCGCCGGGTCGGCACCGTGCTGCAGCAGGAGGTGCATGAGCGTCACATCGCCCGAAGCGGCGGCGCGAATCACCGGCGTCGTGCCCTCACCGAGACTCTGAGTGCTCGTGTTGTTGTGCCGGCGCAGCAGCGGCGTCTTCAGTTTCTGATTGACGTCAGCGCCGTGCGTCAGCAGCACGTTTACCATGTCGACCACGCCGAGACGGCCGGAGGGTTTCGGATACGGCCGACCGTGCATGAACGGCAAGGTGTTCATGTCCACCGCCGCGTAGAGCGCAGCCATGCCGCTCGAATCGGCAAGGTTGGGATCGGCGCCCTTTTCAATGAGCATCGCGGCCACGTCGTAATGGCCGTTGATGATGGCGAAGACCGTAGCGGTCGTGCCATCGGGATCCTGGACGTTGAGATCGGCGCCACCCTCGACCAGCGCGCGGGCGGCGTCGAGCCCGCCTTGCCGTGCCGTGTACATCAGCGGCGTCATGCCTCCCACCGGAAGCGTCGTCTGGCCGCCGACTTTGCGCGGGAACACCATCTTCTTGCTGGCAAGGTCGGCATTGGCGCCCCCTTCGAGCAGCAGGCGCACGGCGGCCGCATGGTTCTCCGCGGCGGCCCAGATCAACGCCGTCTCCCCGTACCAGTTCTCGTGCGCATTCGGATCGGCGCCGTGAACGAGCAGCACGCGCATCGCTTCCACGTTTCCGGTGCGCGCGGCCGTCATCAGCATCGTCTCTCCTTCAGCAGTCGTCGCCTTCGCATCGGCGCCAGCCTGCAGCAACGCCGCGATGATGGTCGGGTTGCCGTTCTCAGCGGCCAACTCGAGTGGAGTGGTCCCGTAGCGGTTGGCGACGTTGGTGGCGCCGGCGCGCAGGAGCGCCTGAACGAGCTCGAGGTCATCCACACGCACCGCCCAGTGCAGAGCCGTCGTCCCATCCGGCTCTGTCTGCGTGATCAGCGCCTTCTGCTTGAGCAGTGACCGGGCGGCCTGGTGATCCTGGTTCTTGATCGCGGCGATCAACGGCGTGTCAGCGCTCGCCGCACGCGGCACCGCCGCGACGACGAACCCGACGGCAACGATCACGGTGCAAAACCTCAAACGCATGATTTTCGCAATGAGTGGGTCTTTAGACCCGCCTCGATTTCAAGCGCCTCTACGACGGCGGGTTTGAAGACCCGCCGCTACACTAACGTGATCCGTCCAGTGCTCTCGCCAAATATGTGCTCGGGACACCCGAACATGTCGCTCACCCCAACCCACAAGTTGCCGAGCGGCGTGTGATCGTTGGTCACCATATGGCGATGTCCCTTGCCTTGCCATCCGCCTGCGACGACGAGCGGGAGCGGATACGGCCCATGCACGTTGGCGTTGCTCATGCCGCTGCCGTAGAACACGAGCGAGTGATCGAGCAGCGTGCCGTCGCCGTCGGGCGTCGCTTTCAGCTTGGCGACGAACTTAGCGAACATCGACATGTGGTAAGTGTTCAGCGAGGCGTGCGCCATCTTGACGTCCGGCTTCTCGCGATGGTGCGAGATGGTGTGGTGCGGCTCCGTGATCCCAATTTCCGGGTAGGTCTTCATGCTCGCCTCGCGCGCCATCATGAAGGTGAAGACGCGCGTCAGATCGGCCTCGTAGGCCACTGCCATGAGGTCGAACATCAGGCCCACATGCTCCTGGTACGACTCGGGTATTCCAATCGGCGCGTCCAGCGGCAGTGTCGCGTCACTCTTGTTGCGCTCCTCGGTACGTTGGATGCGCTGCTCGATCTCACGGACGTTGTCGAGGTACTCGTTCAGTCGCGTCTTGTCGCGGGGGCCGAGCCCGCGCTCGAGATCGCCGAGGTCCTCGGTCACCGAATCCAGGATGCTCGCGTCCTGTTTGGCGCGTGCCATCCGTTGCTCGTACGTCCCGGGGCGACCGAACAACCGCTCGAACACGACACGCGGATTGATCTCCATCGGCACCGGCGAGGTTTCCGAAGTCCACGAGATCGTGTTCATGTAGGCGCACGCATAGCCGGGACTGCACCCGCCGACATAGCCATCGAGGTTCTCCGTGGCGACCTCGATCGAGGGGAACGGCGAGTCATTGCCAATCTGTTTGGCGATGACCTGATCGACCGTCTGGCCAAGGCGGAAGTCCTGCCCTTCTGTCTTCTTCGCGATCGCGCCACTCAACCAGGCCGCCGACGCCGTAGCATGGCTGTCATCGATACCCGGGCGATCCAGGTTGCTCACCACGATCACGTTCTCCTTGTGCGGTTCCAGCGGCTTCAGGATCGGGGAGAAGTCGAACCCGGTACCCACCTTCTTCGGTGTGTACCTCTCCATGATTGCGCCGTGCGGGATGTACACCGCACCGAAGCGTTTCTGTGGGTTGGCCGCGGTCTTGGCGAGCAATGTGAAGGACGGCACCATGGCATCGAGCAACGGCAATGCCACCACAGTTCCCATTCCGCGCAGAAACGTTCTACGGGGCAGGCTCATCTTGCTTACAAACATGGCGTCACGTCCTCCTCACATTCGAGGCTGAATCCGTTCACCGCGCGGCAACTGCCGCCACACTCGCCCTGGCCTTGGTTCGCATCTGAAACGCCGGGCTCTTCACGATGCCCATCACGAGCGATGAAAACCGATAATCCTGCTTCGACATATCGCGAACGATGCCGCGAACGATCGGCATGTCGGAGGCGTCGACGCCGCGATTGATCGCGTACGTCATCAACTTTTCCGTCAGCGTGCCGACGAAGACGTCAGGACGTTTGAGCAGCGCTTGACGCAGCTCGACGACCCCGTTCACGTGCGTGCCATCGAGGAGATCGCCGGTCGCGTCGATCGGCCCCGCGACATCAGTGGTGCGCCACCGGCCGACAGCGTCGAAGTTTTCGAGCGCCAGGCCAATGGGATCCATCAGCTTGTGGCAGCTCGCACAAACCGGACTGCCACGGTGCGCGACCATCTGCTCCCGCATCGATCGCGGCCTGCCATCGTCGGCCACCGGTTCAAGAGGTGGCACGTTGGCCGGCGGCGAAGGCGGCGGCATGCCCAGCAGGTTGTCGAGAATCCATTTGCCGCGCACGACCGGCGACGTCCGATCGGCGTTGGACGTCACGAGCAGCATCGCGCCTTTGCCGAGCAGTCCTTTGCGCGCGTCGTCAGTCACCGGCACGCGCCTGAACTGACTGCCGTAGACGTTGGGAATGCCGTAATGCCGCGCGAGCCGCTCGTCGACGAACGTGTAGTCGGCGGTCAGGAGATCGAGCACGCTGCTGTCTTCGCGCATGATCGTGGCAAACAGCATCTCGACCTCACGCCGGAAACTCTGGCGCAAATTGTCGTCGAACTCGGGGAACAGATCGTTGTCCGGTGTGACGCGCTGCAGGTTGCGAAGCTGCAGCCACTGAGCCGCAAAGTTGTCCACGAGCGCGCGGGCACGAGGATCGCCGAGCATGCGACGAACCTGCTGCTCGAGCACCGCCGGACTGCGGAGCTTTTCCTGCGACGCCAGA
>JBKPNV010000065.1:0-6931 GCA_046732795.1 Acidobacteriota bacterium | reverse complement strand
CAATCGCGATCGTTTCGTGCTGTCGATCGGCCACGCTTCGATGTTGCTGTACTCGATGCTCCACCTGACGGGTGTGAAATCGGTGAACCCGAAGTACGAGGTCCTGGGCACGCCGGCCGTCACGCTCGATGACATCAAGCGCTTCCGGCAGCTCGACAGCAAATGCCCGGGGCACCCCGAGTACCGGCTGACGTCTGGCGTCGAGACGACGACCGGCCCGCTCGGGCAGGGCGTCGCGAGCAGCGTCGGGATGGCCATCGCCTCGAACTGGATGGCGACGCACTTCAATCGTCCTGGCTTCGAGATGTTCAATTACGACGTCTACGCGCTCTGCGGCGACGGCGACATGATGGAAGGCGTCTCGAGCGAGGCGGCATCACTGGCCGGACATCTGGCACTGTCGAACCTGTGCTGGATCTACGACAACAATCACATCTCGATCGAAGGGCACACCGAGATGACGTTCAGCGAAGATGTGGCGGGCCGATTCATCGCCTATGGCTGGAACGTCACACGCGTTGGAGATGCCAACGATCTCGATCGGCTCAAGCGCGCGTTCACGACCTTCAAGAACACGACCGATCGTCCTACGCTGATCATCGTCGACAGTCACATCGCGTACGGGTCGCCCAACAAGCAGGACACGAGCGCCGCGCATGGTGAGCCGCTCGGAGATGAAGAAGTGCAGTTGACCAAACGTTCATACGGCTGGCCCGAGAATGCCAAATTCTTCGTGCCCGATGGTGTCCGTGAGCACTTCGATGAGGGAGTGGGCGCGCGCGGACGCACCAGGCGCGCCGAGTGGACGGAGCAGTTCGGTCGCTACCGCGATTCCCACCCGGAGCTGGCTCGGCAGCTGTCGCTGATGCAGCGGCGTGAGCTTCCAGAAGGATGGGACGAGGGATTGCCGATCTTTCCAGCTGACGCAAAAGGTATCGCCAGCCGCGATTCCTCGGGCAAGGTTCTCAATGCCCTGGCGCAACGGACACCATGGTTGATGGGAGGAGCTGCCGACCTTGCGCCGTCGACCAAGACTCGCCTGACCTTCGACGGGGCGGGTGACTTGAGCGCGGAGAATCATGGCGGCCGCAATCTGCACTTTGGCGTTCGTGAGCACGCCATGGGCGCTATCGTCAATGGGCTCTCGTTGTCGAAGCTTCGCCCCTTCGGGTCGACCTTCCTCATTTTCAGCGACTACATGCGCCCGGCAATTCGGCTGAGCGCACTGATGGAGGTCCCGGCGATCTACATCTTCACGCACGATTCGATCGGCGTCGGCGAGGACGGTCCGACGCATCAGCCGATCGAGCAGCTCGCCTCGCTGCGCGCGATTCCAGGACTGACGACGATCCGTCCGGCCGACGCGAACGAAGTCGTGGAAGCGTGGCGCGTAATCATGCAGCTTCGGCACGAGCCGGTCGCGCTGGTGCTGACCCGTCAGGCGCTGCCGACGTTCGACCGATCGACGGTGGCGTCGGCTGCCGGCGTGGCACGTGGTGCCTACGTGCTGGCCGATCCGCCTGACGGCGCTCCACAGGTTCTGCTTCTCGCGACTGGCAGCGAAGTGTCGCTCTGCCTGAGTGCACGGGAGCAACTCGCGCGCGACGGCATTCGAGCGCGCGTGGTCAGCATGCCGTCATGGGAGCTGTTCGAAAAACAACCACAGGAGTACCGTGAGGAGGTGTTGCCTCCGACTGTGACCCCGCGGGTCTCGGTGGAGCAGGCAGGCACGCTCGGGTGGAGTCGTTATGTCGGTCCAGGCGGCATCTGCCTGGGGATGAAAACATTTGGCGCCTCGGCGCCACTGCAGCAACTGCAGCAGAAATTCGGATTCACCGCAGAACGCGTGGCGGCCGCCGCGCGCCAGGTGCTCGGAGGCGATCCCAGCAAGATCGTACCGCCCACTGACACGTTGCCGGCCGGGGAGTGATTGTCATGGATCTCGTCGATGTGCAAACCGCCAACCCGCTACGAGCCCTCAACGCCTTGGGCCAGTCGATCTGGCTCGATTCGATCAGCCGGCATCTCCTCGACAGCGGCGAGCTGAAACAGCTCATCGCCAATGACGGGCTGCGAGGCGTCACGAGCAACCCGGCCATCTTCGAACACGCCATTCGAGGAAGCGCAGATTACGCGACGACGCTGGAAGCGCAGGGGTTGGGCGGAGACCAGGACGCCAAGGCGCTGTATGAGCAGCTGGCGATCCAGGATGTGCGGGACGCCACCGACGCCATGCGGCCGTTGTACGAGGCGACGGCGAAACGGGATGGCTATGTCAGCCTCGAAGTGTCGCCCTATCTCGCGCTCAAGACGGAGGACACCGTGCTGGAGGCGAGACGGCTCTGGGCGGCTGTCGACCGGCCGAACGTGATGATCAAGGTCCCGGCGACCGCAAACGGGATTCCCGCCATCCGGCAACTGATCAGCGAGGGAATCAACGTCAACGTGACGTTGCTGTTCTCGATTGAGTCGTACGAAGCCGTGGCCGACGCCTACCTGTCGGGACTCGAGTCGTTTCTGAGGACCGGCGCAGGGCGAGATCGCATCGCGAGTGTGGCCAGCGTCGCCAGTTTCTTCGTCAGCCGCATCGATACACTCGTCGACGATCAGCTTCGCCGGCGACTCGAAGATCCCGGTATGGATCGCGACCAGCGCCGGGTGCTGGAAGCCTTGCGCGGAACCGTCGCCGTGGCCAACGCCAAGCTCGCGTACCAGTCGTACGAACGAATGGTGAGCAGCCAGCGCTGGAAGTATCTTGCTGACCGAGGCGCGCAGACGCAGCGCCTGCTGTGGGCCAGCACCGGTACGAAGGATCCTGCGTATTCGGACGTGAAGTACGTTGCAGAGCTGATCGGACCAGAGACCGTCAATACCGTGCCGCCCGCGACGCTGGCCGCCTTTCGCGATCATGGCGTCGCGCACCCCACGCTCACCGAGAACGTCGACGAAGCGCGTCACGTCATGGAGACGCTCGAGAACATCGGTATCTCGTTGCGGGAGGTGACAGACCGCCTGCTTGTCGATGGAGTGCGGCTCTTTGCCGACGCCTTCGATCGGTTGCTCGCGGCGGTCGAGCAGAAGCGTGTGTCGATGCTGGGCGCCGCGCTCAATCGGCAGAGCGTGTCGCTACCAGAGCCGCTTGCTTCTGAGTTGAAGACATCGCTCGACGAGTGGCGCGGCGCCGGCAATGTGAGAAGGCTGTGGGCTGGCGAGTCCTCGCTCTGGAGCGGAGCCGACGAAAGCGAGTGGCTCGGCTGGTTGACGGTCACCCGCGATCAGCTGGCGCATGTCGCGCCGGTCGCCGCGCTGGCCGGTGAGATCAAGGCAGAAGGATTCGCGCACGCGGTGCTGCTCGGGATGGGCGGATCGAGTCTCTGTGCCGCGGTGCTGCAGGAGACCTTCGGAGCCATTCCGGGATCTCCGCGTCTGCACGTGCTCGATTCGACGGACCCGGCGCAGATTCGGTCCTGCGAGGAGCAGGTCGATCTCCTGAACACGATCTTCATCGTGTCGAGCAAATCGGGGAGCACGCTCGAGCCAAACATCCTCAAGGAGTACTTTTTCGAGCGAGTCCGCATCGCCGGGGCCGGTGATGACGCCGGCAGCCGATTCATCGCGATCACTGATCCACGGTCGTCGCTCGAGCAGGTCGCGATGCGAGATCGCTTCCGCCACATCTTCCACGGGGAACCGACGATCGGAGGCCGCTACTCGGCGTTGTCCGCGTTCGGAACCGTTCCGTCCGCGGTGATGGGACTCGACGTGAGGCAGTTGTTGACCAGCGCCGAGCTCATGGTCCGCAGTTGCAGTCCGAGCGTCCCGCCCGATCAGAACCCCGGTGTCGTGCTTGGAACGGCCCTGGGCGTCAGTGCCAAGAACGGCCGCGACAAGCTCACGTTCGTGATGTCGCCGGAGTTGGCGCACCTCGGTGCCTGGCTCGAACAACTCGTCGCCGAATCTACGGGCAAGCAGGGCAAGGGCATTATCCCGGTCGATGGTGAAGAACTCGCGGACGCCTCGCATTATGGCGCGGACCGCGTGTTCGTGTACGTCGATCTTGAAGGTCCCAACGACGAAGTCACCGATGCCAGACTGCAGGCGCTCGAGCGTGCTGGCCATCCGGTGATTCGAATCGTCGTCGGCGACCGGATGTCGCTGGGGCAGGAGTTCTTCCGCTGGGAGATCGCAACAGCCGTCGCGGGCGCCATCATCGGCATCAATCCGTTCGATCAGCCCGATGTCGAGGCGAGTAAGGTTGCCACTCGTCGACTGACGACCGAATATGAACAGACCGGACAGTTGCCGACTGGTGCCGCCGCGATGCCGGGCGTCGACCAGCTCCGGGCGCATCTCGACAGCCTCCATCCAGGCGATTACTTCGCTGTTCTCGCATATGTCGACATGAACGACGCGCATCGTGAGGTGCTTCAGCGGATCCGCCATGTCGTGCGGGATCGCAAACAGGTCGCCACCTGTCTCGGGTTCGGTCCTCGCTTTTTGCACTCCACTGGTCAGGCTTACAAGGGCGGGCCGAATACCGGAGTGTTCCTGCAGGTGACGTGTGACGATGCCGAGGATCTGCCGGTGCCTGGACGGCGCTATACCTTTGGTGTGGTGAAGGCGGCGCAGGCACTCGGCGACCTCGCGGTGTTGAAAGAGCGAGGTCGACGCGCGCTGCACGTACACCTTGGACCGGACGTGCGCCAGGGACTGACGGAGTTGTATGAAGCGATCGAACAGGCGTTGGATGCAAGGCGGGTCTGAAGACCGGCCTGTCGCTCAAATGTAGCGGCGGGTCTTTGGAGCCGCTGGGGAAACGAAAAACAGAAGACGGGAGACAGAGCCATGCAACTCGGAATGATCGGCCTGGGACGAATGGGCGCAAACATGGTGCGACGGCTGCTGCGCACCGGCCACGAGTGCGTGGTATTCGACTCGAGCGCCGCCAACGTCCAGGCGCTCGTGCAGGAAGGTGCGCGCGGGTCGAAGACGTTGGACGAGTTTGTCGCAATGCTCGACAAGCCGCGAGCGATCTGGATCATGGTTCCGGCCGGTGCGGTCGATGCCGTGCTCGGCGACCTCGCGCCGAAACTCGATGCGGGTGACATCCTCATCGACGGTGGGAACTCGTACTACATCGACGACATCCGCCGTGCGAAGCACTTCGAGCCGCAACGCCTGCAGTATGTCGACGTGGGAACCAGTGGAGGAGTCTGGGGCCTCGAGCGCGGCTACTGCCTGATGATCGGCGGCACGGCGGAGGCTGTCACCCGGCTCGATCCGATTTTCCGCTCGCTCGCTCCTGGTCGAGGCGCGACACCGCCGACCCCGGGTCGAGCCGAAAACGGCAGCACCGCAGACCAGGGCTACCTGCATTGCGGCCCGGTGGGCGCCGGTCACTTCGTGAAGATGGTCCACAACGGCATCGAGTACGGGCTGATGGCTGCCTACGCCGAAGGCTTCGACATCCTCCGGCATGCTAACGCCGGCACGCAGCAACGCAGCCTCGACGCCGAGACGACGCCGCTGCGGCATCCCGAGCACTACCAATATGATTTCAACCTGCCGGATATCGCCGAAGTATGGCGGCGCGGGAGCGTGGTCGCCTCGTGGCTGCTGGATCTGACGGCGGCGGCGCTCGCCGACGAACCTGATCTCGGTACTTTCGCGGGACACGTGTCAGATTCCGGTGAAGGGCGGTGGACGATCCAGGCCGCCATCGAATCGTCGGCGCCGGCACCGGTACTGAGCGCCGCGCTCTATCAGCGCTTTACCTCTCGAGGCGAGGCCGATTTCGCGAATCGTCTGTTGTCCGCGATGCGTTACCAGTTTGGCGGTCATCGTGAGCATCACGCTCAGGCGGAATTGGCCCGTTAGCCCGCTATGCGGTAGCGAACGTGAATCTCTGCCTGTTGTCAGCCCGCATAACGGGCTCGCCGCGCGCAGCGCGGCGACAGCGACCAGCGCGACTACACAAGGGCGCTGCCCTTCGATCTCGCGCATCCAATCGGATTTCAAGGGGCAGCGCCGTTGGGTAGTCAGTCATGAAGGTCCTCGTCATCGACATCGGCGGCACGTCCATCAAGGCCCTTGCGACGGGGCAGCGCACGCGTGTGCGGATTCCGTCGGGACCGGACCTCACGCCGGAGGAAATGGTGCGTCAGGTGCAGGAGGCCGTCGCTGGCTGGGAGTACGACGTCATCTCCATTGGCTATCCGGGTCCGGTGAAGGACGGCAAGCCGACAAGGGAACCGAGAAACCTTGGTCGCGGCTGGGTGGGCTTCAACTTCGAGCGAGCCTTCGGCCGGCCTGTGAAGGTGGTCAACGACGCGGCGATGCAGGCGCTCGGCAGCTACGAGAAGGGAACGATGCTGTTCCTTGGGCTGGGCACCGGACTCGGGTCGACGCTGATCCTCGATGGCGTGCTTGCGCCGATGGAGCTCGCTCATCTGCCTTACAAGAACGGGCGGACCTACGAGGAGTACGTGGGCAAGGCCGGCCTCAAGCGCTTCGGCAAGAGGAAGTGGCGCAAGTACGTTGTCGACGTGATCGCTCGCCTGAGCGCCGCGCTCGAGGCGGATGACGTGGTCCTCGGCGGAGGGAACGCGAAGTTGATGAAGCGCCTGCCTCCTGGCGTGCGGAGTGGCAGCAACGGCCACGCCTTTCTCGGCGGATTTCGATTGTGGAGGCACCTGTGACGACTCGAATCCTGCTCGTGAGACACGGCGCGACGGAATGGAGTGCCGAGGATCGCTTTGCGGGATCGACTGATGTTCCGCTCGGCGTCGAGGGACGGCTGCAGGTCGAGCTTCTGGCGCGGCGGCTGTCGAGTGAGCGTTTCACGGCCGCGTACACCAGTCCGTTACAGCGTGCGCGCGAGACCGGCATGGCCGTGGCACGACCGCACGGATTGCCCGTAACCGTCCTCGAT
>JBKPNV010000064.1:0-8917 GCA_046732795.1 Acidobacteriota bacterium | reverse complement strand
CCGTCGTGCCAGTCATCTTGTGCCTCCTCGAGCGCCCGCCGATGTCATCATGTGCCGAGTCGTCGCCGACGTTGCCGGCCGCGGACGATATCGCTCCATCATCGAGCATCAGCGTTGCTGCCACCATGCGAGAAGAATCGGGAATGGTAGGGATTGCGCACGAGTGATTCGGTGCGACGCGAGTATATTCTCGTCGGCCAGTTCCAGATCCGGTCGCACTCCGGACTGGGATTCTGACAAGAGGTGTCCACTGACACTGGCCCATTTGTAAGAATCGCCGTGACCTGAGGTGCAGACGGAGTGCGTCGGCAGGTCTGGCGGCCTGCTCAGGACGACCGATGCCCTTTCTCGTGGAGGTCTCAGTGGCTCTGATGTCGAAGACCAGCCGCGTGCTGGCGACGGCGGCATTCGCCGTGGCGATCCTGGCGGCTGCGCGTACGGCGATGCTCGCGCAAACGGCGCCGCCTGGTGCCTTGACGATCACGTTGACGGGTCAGTCGATGATCCGATCCGACATCCGTGCCACCGCGCCCAAGGCCGTCCCGGCGATCCAGGGGCTGCTCAAAGGCGACGTCGTGTTCACGAATCTCGAAGCGGCCGTGGCCCTGCCGGGCGAGGCCACGAGCGAGGGCCGTGGGTTTCTCACACCGCCCGCCACGCTCGATGCGCTCACGACGTTTGGTTTCAATTTGCTGTCGCTCTCCAACAATCACGCATTCGACCTGAGGGCGACAGGCATTCAGAACACGATCCGCGAAGCGGACAGCCGTGGCATCGTACATGCCGGCATCGGAAACACACTCAGCGAAGCCGCAGCGCCTGCCTACCTTCGGACCGCGAAGGGAACGATCGCGCTGGTATCGAGCGCCTCGGGTTTGATTGCGCCGGGTGGAAACGCGAGCGCGGACCGGCCCGGCGTCAACGAGCTGCGCATCCGGGCCGGCGACAAGGACAACGAAGCGACGGCCGACCTCCCCGGGGCTGCACGGAACGTCCCCTCCTCCGAGGATGCCGAGCGCATCCTGCACAGCATCCGGGAAGCAAAGCAACGAGCCGATCTCGTCATCGTCTATCAGCACAACCACGTCTTCGGCAATCGCTCGTTCTCGACGATCTTCTCGGAAGGCATGGCCGAACGGCTCGCGCCAAACGACTGGCTGAAGAAGTGGGTGCACGAGGAGGTCGACGCCGGCGCCGACATCGTGGTGATGCACGGCGCGCCGCTGTTGCATGGAGTCGAGATCTATCGCGGGCGCCCCATCTTTTACGACCTTGGGAACTTCATCTACAACGTTCCGCCGACGTTGACCTACATCCACGAACCCATCAACTTCGAGAGCGCGGTCGTTTACCTTGAATACCAGGGGAAGAGCCTGCGCTCGATCTCCGTGCGGCCGATCGTTTTGAACGTCCTTGGTGAAGGCCAACCCGACGTGCAGGACGGGCGCGCGGTTAACCAGTTCCTCTTCACGCGCGGCCTGCCCTCCCCGGCGTCTGGCGCGCAGGCCGGCTACATTCTCGAGCGTCTGGCGGAGCTCTCGCGGCCGTTCGGGACTCGAATGGAGATCAAAGGGGACACGGCGGAGATCACCGTGAAGCGATAGCGGTCTGCCCGTGCCCCGTTGCGTTGGTACCAATCTTCGAGACACCATTGCGCGCCACAGGGCGTGCACAGGACACCATATTGAGGGTTGAATGAAGAGGCGCATCGTGCTCACGACGTTACTGACAGTCGGCGCCCTGTCGATGGCGGTCGCCGCGTCGCAGCAGCCGCCCGCGCCCACGGTCGTCGAGGTCGAGAAGCTCCGCGACAACCTGTTCATGCTGAAAGGCGGCGGCGGCAATACGGCTGTCTTCATCGGGGCGGCGGGCGTGGTGGTCGTGGATACGAAGAATCCGGGATGGGGCCAGCCGATCCTGGACAGAATCAAGGAGCTGACGCCGAAGCCCATCACGACCATTATCAATACCCACACGCACGGAGACCACGTGAGTGGGAACGTCGAATTCCCCGCGACGGTCGAGGTCATCGTGCACGAGAACACCGCCGCGAACATGCAGGAGATGCGCGCGTCGACGCAGACCGCGCCCGACGGTCAGCCCCCGAACATCTTCAAAGCCAACAACGGCCGCGGCATGCCGACGAAGCGCTTCAAGGACCGAATGACGATCGGAAGTGGCGCCGACCGCATCGACCTGTACTACTTGGGCCGCGGGCACACCAACGGCGACGCGTGGGTCGTGTTTCCGGCACTGCGCGCCATGCACGCCGGCGACATCTTCTCCGGCAAGAACATCCCGGGTCTCGATGCCGTCAACGGCGGGAGCGGTCTCGCGATCGCCGACACGCTGACGAAGGCGGCCGACACGATCAAGAACGTCGACACCATCATCACCGGGCACAGTCGCACGATGACGGTGGCGGATCTCCGCGAGTACGCGCAATTCAATCGCGACTTTGCGAACGACGTGCGTGCGGGCAAAGCCGCTGGTAAGTCGGCGGACGAAGTCGCGAAGGCGTGGAAGATTCCGGCGAAGTATGCGGGCTATGCCACGCCGACACCGGTGAGGCTGCTCCAGAATGTTCAGGTCGTCTTCGACGAGTTGAAGTAACAGCGTAACCCGACGCATGCACCAAGCCGCAAGGAGTCGTCATGTCCAAGTGGAAATACGTGCTCATCGCAACTCTCCTCGCGATCCCCTCGGGGTGGGCGTTGCGCGCCCAGACTTCCAAGCCAGCCACGCTCACGGCCGCGGACTACATCGAGATTCAGCAACTCGTCGCGCGGTATGCCTACGCCGTCGACATGCACGGCGGCGACGGATCGGCGTACGCCGCGCTGTTCACGCCTGACGGCGTTTTCGGCACCCAGGCCAAGGGGACGGCCCAACTCGCGGAGCTCGCCGCAAAGACCAACCCCGAGCGGTCGGGCCCTGCGTTCGCCCGTCACTTCGTCACGAACGTGGTGATCAAGCCGGCGCCGGAAGGTGCGACGGGACGCTCGTACCTCGTTGCGCTCGACATCTCAGAAGTCCGCAAGCCGACCACCATCCTGCACGGTGGGCACTATGACGATGTGTATGTGAAGACGTCGCAGGGATGGCGGATCAAGTCACGGACGTATGTCCGATCCGAAATCGGGCCCCAGCCCGCAGCACGCTAGGTCGCGGAGGAGACTTCCATGCGTCCGAGAACATTCTTCGCTCTGAGCGCCCTCGCGATCGTCTTGACCGGTCTCGCGGTTGTCGCTGTCGTTGCGCAATCGAAGGCCGCGCCGGCGCTGACCGCGATGGACTACGTGCAGATCCGCCAGCTGGTGTCGCGCTACGCGTATGCGCTCGACACTGGCGGGAACAACGGCTACGACTTCGCGGACCTCTTCACGGCGGACGGAGAGTTCATCGATCCGAACGCCAAAGGACGCGAGCAGCTGGCGGCGCTCGCGCGCTCCAGCGTCAACGGGCCGCTGAATACGATTCACTACGCCATGAACCTCGTGGTCGAGGCGACCGCGGACGGCGCAATCGGGCGGCAGTACGTCACCGAGTTCAACTTCAACGACAACGTGCCTCCGCTCGGCGGGCGCACCCAGTGGGAAGTCGTCGGTGACAGTCGCGGCGAGTTTCGCACAGACGGCGGACAGTACAAGGACGTCTTCGTGAAGACGCCCAAGGGCTGGCGGTTCAAGAGCCGCCAGGTCGTCCGCTCGAAAAGCGGAGGCGGCACGGACCCGGAGCTGATGGCCTTCCTCAAACGGCCGGTGCGGATCACATCGGAGCCGTCTGACAACGTCACCGCTCCGGCCGGGTCGCTATCGGTATGGGATTACATGCAGATCGAACAGCTCGTCGCAAGCTACGGACACGCGCTCGACTCCGGATTCGGCAAGGGTGACAACGGCGACGCGTACGCCGGCCTGTACACGAGAGACGGCCTTGCGTTCCTGAACACCAAGGGCGCTGAGGCTCTTGCGGCACTGGCGCGGGAACAGCCGAGGGGGCCGAACTACGTGCGGCACTACATCACGCACCACCTGATCGACCCGTCGCCGGAAGGCGCGAGCGGCAAGGCGTACCTCGCCGTCCTCGACATCGGCGAACACGGCAAGCCGAGCACGGTCTTCCTCGGCGGGCACTACGAAGATACGTATGTCAGGACGCCGGATGGCTGGCGGATCAAGACGCGTAACCTGCTGCCGCCCAAACACGGACCGCAGCCGGGACAGGGGGCAGCACGTTAGCGCAAGCTGCCTGCCGGAAAGTCCTTGACTCCATCCGCGCGGGGACCATAATCGACCCGCCGCTGGCTGACGTCCTGACACGTCAGGCGCACGGGCACGGCGTTCTGAAGGACCGACGAATCCAGTGAGGGACGCGATGAAGCTCGCAGGTAGCGTTGCGTTGCATGAACTCGATGCGGCGCGGTTGAAAGCGTGGATGCTGTGGAGTGGCCGTATCCTCTCCGCCTTCGGTGTCCTCATCTGTTTGTCCAGTGTCTTTGCGAAGCTCACCCATGACGCCAGCTACGTAAGGGAATGGGAGAGACTCGGCTACTCTGAGAGCAAACTGACGGGAGTTGGCATCGCTCAGCTCACCGGCATCGTCTTGTATCTCAATCCGCCGACATCGGTGCTGGGCACAGTGGTGATGACCGGCTATCTCGGCGGCGCAATCGCCTCGTGGGTCCGGCTTGGAGAGCCCACCCCGATGATGGTGCCGCTGTCGACATGCCTTCTGCTCTGGGCGGGACTCTATTTGCGGGAGGATCGCCTTCAGTCGTTGCTCCCACTCCGCAAGAAGACGGCACCTTGATGTGATCGGCCTGTCTTACATCGTTCTCGTTGGCGAGATCCTCCTGACCGCGATCTTTCTCGTTGCGGTGGTCGTGGGTATCCGTTCGCTGCTGTGGAAGGTCGTCTGGCCAGTGGCAGTCGGATGTTTGTGGTACTTTGCCGGCCCGTTTTACGCCTTTCCGCTCATGCTCGCCGTGGCCCTGCGCATTGCCACTACAGTGGCATCATCAGCGCAGAGTCTGCCCGCGAAGGAAGAAGTCTAATAACCACACGATGACCAGAGCGACACAGGCGGTACTCGTCGCAGCCTTGCTCGCGGCACCGGTGTTCGTCGAACGCGCCTACGCGCACCATGGCGCCGGCCTGTACGACATGAGGAAGAACGTGGAGCTGGAGGGCAAGCTGACGCGGCTCGATTTCGTCAATCCGCATTCGTATGTCTACTTCGATGCCGTCGGTACGGACGGCAAGGTCCTCGCGATGAAATGCGAGATGCGATCGGCCACGACACTCCGGCGATCGGGCTGGTCACCGGACATGTTCAAGCCGGGCGTGTCCATCAAGGTGACCGGCCACCCCCATCGCGACGATCCGACGGCGTGCACGGTGGAGACGCTGACGCTTGGCGATAAGCCGACCCTCGAGCGGTATCAGCAGCTGAGCGACGCGAAATCCATCGATCGAACGAAACGGCCTTTGCGGCTGCCGAACGGCAAGCCGAACCTCGCGGGCGATTGGGCGCAGGAGCAACACGTCCTCGCAACTCCGCCCGGCGGGCGCACCGGCCTCGTGCCGATCAGCCAGGCCGCCGCGATCAGGGCCGGCAAGCTGCCGATGCCGAAAGGCCCCGCAGGTTGGTTCCCGCCGCCCGTGACGTTGACGCCCGCGGGACGCGCGGCAGCAGAGGCGTTGAGCAAACGGCCACCGTCGGAGAACCCTCGGCTCTCGTGTCAGATCACGAGCATCCTGTTCGACTGGGTGTTCGACGGCTCGGTCAACCGCATCACGCAGAGCGCGACTGCCATCAAGATGGAGTACGGCGCCGGCCTGACGCGGACCGTGCATATGGATATGACCGCGCACCCGGCGAAGATCACCCCGAGCCGTGGCGGTCATTCGATTGGCCGCTGGGACGGCGACACGCTCGTCGTCGACACCATCGGCTTCGCGCCGGGCAGCATCTCGGGCAACTTTCCTCACAGCGACAAGCTGCACGTCGTCGAGCGCTTCACGCTGAATCCCACGACGCTCGAGCTCACACGCGGCATCGTCGCCGAAGATCCCCTCTACTGGGCCGACAAGTACGTGGATACCGACAGTGTCCTGCCGGCGGATACGCCGTTCAGGGTGGAGGCCTGCAAAGAGCTCGCGCCGGAGTATCAACAACCCGCACGGAAGTGAGGCAGCTTTAACCCTTCGGTCGCGCCTCAATCACGGAAACCGGGGATGCTGTTGGCGTGATTCCCACAAGCTCGAACCCCGCAGCCGCGAGTAACGTGCGGAATTCATCAGCAGTACGCTCCAGGCCATGGGGCCAGAGCATCATGGCCATGTCGGCCATCTTTGAGAAGTGCGGTTCATTGCCCTCCGGGACCACCGCTTCGAGCACCAACAATTTCGAGCCGGGCTTCATCGCCTCGCGAACGTTGCTCAGAATCCGGATCGACTCGTCATCCTGCCAGTCGTGAATGATGTGACGGATGGTGTAGACATCGGCGCCGGCAGGTATCGTCTCGAAGAAGCTCCCGACTTCACAACGGCAGCGCGCCGCGAGTCCGGCGGCCGCGATGTTTGCCTGCGTGCGCTCCAGGACATGGCCCAGATCGAAGAAAATTCCTTGCATCGATGGATACCGCTCGAGCATTGCCATCAGCATCACGCCGCTGCCCGCGCCGATATCACAGACAGTATCCACGCCGTGCAGCGGATATGCGTTCAACATGGCTTCGGTTTCGCCGCCATGGAAAGATTTCATCGCGGCGTCGAAGATCGCCGCGTCATGCGGGTTCTCGCTGAGATCCTCGAAGATGGGCTTGCCGAACGCGAGGTTGTAACCGCACGTCCCGGTTTTGAGGTTCTCCAGCAAAAACGGATACGCCCGTGAAGCGCGCGCGATCATGCGTCCAGCCGCTCGCACCGAGCCCGGAGAATCCGAACGAAGCACCTCGCCCGACGGCGTCAATTCAAACCGGCCGTCGCCAGTGTCACGAAAGACGCCGTGGCTCGCTGTGTAGCGTAGTAAACGACGGAGCTTGTCGGGTTGGACATGGACCTTCGCCGCCAGTTCGGCAGCCGACTTCGGTCCGTCCGCAAGAAGATCGGCGATGCCCAATTCCGCAGCCACCGCCAGTGACTGGGCCAGGATCCCAGACATCATCATGTCGAGCACTTGCAGTGGCAACTCTTCCATAAGGGCGCGAGATTAGCACACTGCTGCCTGACTGCACGCTGGTTCATACCCAGCGCAGCACAGAACGGCACGGAACGTGAGGTCGGCTGTTGCGCAGTGCACGCGCATGCGCTATACATCCGCATTCCTCGCGTGACTTTCCTGAATCGCTCACTCCTACATTCGAGTCCTGTCGCGGACGACCGACCATCCATGCACAAAATTGCAAAGCGTATGCTGCTACTCGTGTCGCTGCTGGGCGCAGCGATGCCGTTGTATGGCGGCACGATCACCGAAACTTTTTCGACGATGCAGGTCGGGACCTGCATCGGCGATGGAAGCGCGATCGGGTCGTGGGTGTTCGTGTACGACGGCTACGGCTGTACCCGGTTCGTGTCGCAGACCGGCAACACGATTCTGCTGGAGCAGCCGGCGGTCTCGACGCAACCGTACGAAACACACGGCAGCCTGGTCCTCGGGCCGGCCACGACAGGAGACGTGACGGTGCAGGTGGACATGGCGACGTCACGTCACCTGCGCACCGGAAGCATGCCGAATCCGTGGGAAGTCGGCTGGCTGCTGTGGCACTACACCGACGATCAGCACTTCTACTACGTGATCCTCAAGCCAAACGGCTGGGAAATTGGCAAGGAGGATCCCGCTTATCCAGGTTCACAGCGATTCCTCGCGACCGGATCGTCGCCGCAGTTTTCGCTCGGACCGTGGTACCGCGTGCGGGTCGCGCAGAGCGGCGGGACCATTCAGCTGTTCGTCAACGATCTCCTGATCGCGACGACGCTCGATGACGACTTGCCATACAGCGGCGGGCGAGTCGGACTGTATACGGAAGACGCCGAGAGCTACTTCGACAATGTCGCGATTACGACCGGCGCAAAGGGGAAAAAACGTCGCTAGCGTGTAGAGTCGTGTCCGGGCGTTCGGCCGTATTGCTGCGACACCGCCAACCACCTGGTTCCGTCGCTTTTATTAATCCGATGATCATGATCCAAGGCTCGTAGGGTTCGGAGTGCGTGATCACCGAAATCTCACGGAATGCTCACCGGCTGATCAAGACTGAGCGGCGTCCGGCAAGCGATCCTTCCGCACCGCCCCGGCGAGGAGGAAGCGCTCTAACCCATGTTGCGTAATTTCACCAGGCGTCGTCTGCTGGCCATCGTGCTGGCAGTGCTGAGCGTCGTTGTGCTGGTACTCGTCGGCAGGTGGCTGAACGCGACAAAGGTTGGCGGACAGGGGCCGGCCGAACCGTTCCGCATCGCCGGCAACTTCTACTACGTGGGCGCGAGCGACGCGGCGGCCTTCCTCATCACCGGGCCCGAGGGCCACGTCGTGCTCGACGGCGGCTATCCGACCACCGCGCGCTTGATCATGGCGAGCATCGCGAAGCTCGGCTTCGACATCAAGGACGTCAAAGTGCTCTTGAACTCGGAGCCGCACCCCGACCACGCGGGCGGGCTGACGGTACTCCAGCAAGCGTCGGGTGCCCAGTTGTGGGCCAGCGACGCGAGCGCCGACTCCCTCGCGTCCGGCGGCGACGACCCCGACGCCGTCCTGCCACTGAGGGCTCTGATCTGGATCGGCCTGCTCGGCTACCCGCCCCCGCGCGTTGACCATCGGTTCAAGGACGGCGACACGATTCGAGTTGGACCGATCGCGCTGACCGCGCACGTCACCGGTGGCCACACGCGCGGATGCACCTCGTGGTCGTTTCCTGTCC
>JBKPNV010000063.1:0-16525 GCA_046732795.1 Acidobacteriota bacterium | reverse complement strand
TGATCGGGATCGGGCTCGGGTCGCTCGCCGCCATGGCGATCGCGTCGTTCACGCCACTGCCCGCCCGGCTCGAGATGTGGTCCGTGATCCTCGGCATCGGTATCACCGCAGCTGTCGGTCTCTTCTTCGGCGCGTACCCGGCATCACGGGCGGCGTCGCTCGACCCCATCGAGGCACTGCGCCGTGAATAAAGGCCTGTGGCGGGAAGTGTTCGTGATGGCGCTCGACACGCTGCGCACGAACAAGATGCGATCCGGCCTGACGGTTCTCGGCGTCGTCATCGGCATCACCTCGATCGTCGGCATGACATCGCTGATTCGCGGGTTCGACGAGTCGCTCCGCGACATGATCCGGGAGCTCGGTCCCAACACGATCATGCTGAGCAAGGCCAGCGCGGTGAGCCTTGCCGGCGGCGCCAACTTCGCCGAGATCATGCGGCGACCGAACCTCACTGTCGACGATGCCAAGGCGATCGAGAAGTTGGCGCCGTCGGTCGGAATCGTGGATATCTGGATGGGCCAGGGCATCGGCGGCCAGACGATCGGCCGGGTGTCCTACGGCGGACAACGCACGCCCTCGCTGGGTGTACTTGGCGCGACCGAGCAGTTCGCCGCCGTCAACTTCGTCAAGCTGTCGTTCGGCCGCTTCTTCACCGAGTCCGAGGTCCAGCGCCGTCGGCGCGTCGTCGTGCTCGCGAACAACCCGTATCAGGCATTGTTCGCCCCCTCAGGCCTGGACCCCATCGGCAAGAAGGTCCGTATCGACGCGATTGAGTACACTGTCGTCGGCGTCCTCGCGAAACGGCCATCACCGTTTCCTCAGGCTGACGACTTCGTCGTGATCCCGCAGACCACTCACCAGGTGGTCTTCAGCACCAATGCCCGGCGCGCCTTCGGAGGCGGCGGCAGCGCGACAATCACCATCGTGCCACTCGAGACAGCCACGCGTGAGCAGGCGGCGACCGAGGTCGAGGAAATCATGCGCATCCGGCACGGATTGAAGCTGGATGAACCGAACGATTTCGAGCTCGGCGGGCAGGACGCCATCCTGCGGCTCTGGGATCAAATCAGCCGGGCGGTGTTCCTCGCGCTGGTGGTCATCTCCTCGGTGGCGCTCATGGTAGGCGGTATCGGCGTGATGGCGATCATGATGATCTCGGTCACCGAGCGCACGCGTGAGATCGGCGTCCGCAAGGCGCTTGGCGCACGCCGGCAGGAAATCCTGCTTCAGTTCCTCTCGGAAGCCGCTGTGCTGACTTCAGTGGGAGGCGTGCTCGGCATCTTGTGCGGAAGCGGCATTGGCGTCGCGATCAGTTTCGCCACCGGCTTCCCAATCTCGCTGCCGTGGTGGTCGTTTACGATCGGGCTTGGCTTCTCGGCCGCGGTCGGCATCTTCTTCGGGATGGTCCCTGCGGTCCGCGCCTCACGTCTCGATCCAATCGAGGCCCTGCGACACGAATAGCACATCGTTGACTCGTGGATCTTTCATTCTCGATTTCTTGTCGATTGGAGATTGTTGATTGGTGATTGGGCATCGGTAACACGCAACAATCATCAATCACGAATCAACGATCAACAACGAATCAAGAATCACAGATCATCATCATCGGCATCACGAGACTCTGAAACGCCGCGTGTCGATGCGGTGCTTGCGCAGCCTGTAACTGAGCACGCGTTCCGACGTCATCAACAGGCGCGCCGCTCGTGACCGGATACCCTTCGCCTGTCTCAACGCGTCCTGCAGCAGCTCTTTCTCATACGCGTCGAGCGCTTCGCTCAACCCGAGCATCGGTACTGCCGGGCCGCCGGACGTCTGGATCTCGGGAGGGAGATGATGGTGATGAATCACCGGGCCTGTGGTCCGGACGACGGCACGCTCGATGGTGTGACGCAATTGACCGACGTTGCCCGGCCACTCGTAATTCACGAGCATGTCCATGGCCCGCGTGGATACGCCGCGAGCCCCGCGCCCGTGCTCGCGCGCGCATTGCTCCACGAACAACTCTGTCAGAACGGGCACGTCGGCCTTGCGCTCGCGAAGCGGCGGAATTTGAATCGTAAGCGCGCGAAGGTGTTCGCTGAGATCTCGTCGACACCGGCCCGACGTGGCTTCCTGTTGGACGTCGCGGGTCGTCGCGGCAATGACCCGGACATCCGTGGCCACGCAGACGCCGTCGCGGCGATCCCAGATGCGCTGTTGAACCAGCTTGACGAGAGCCTGCTGCGCCCGCGGCCCCAGATCGGCAACATCGTCGAGGAACAGCGTGCCACCCGTGGCGCGTCCCACACAGCCGGCAACCGGACGGGGCGAGCTGTCGACCCACCCGAACAGTTGCGCCTCGATGTCCGCTTCGAGCACCGACAAGCAGTCCACAGTGATGAACGGACATGCGGCTCGAGCGGAGGCTTGGTGGATGGCGCGCGCGGCGCGCGTCTTCCCGACACCTTCTTCACCGGCGAGACACACACTTCGCATGGAGGGAGCGACCTGAGCAATCAGATCGCAGACTCGACGAATGGCTCGACTATTACCGGCGAGATCGGCCAAGCGATGCCGATCGCGCAGCTGCTGACGCAGCCGATCGTTGTCCGCCAGCAACCGATTGCGCTCAGCGGCTGCCAGCGATTCGAAAGGAAGTCGATGCGATGCCATAGGACACTGGGTGTGATTTCCACCCGTACACCGGAAATCCACCGCGGTCTTTGGCAATGGCGGTGCCACATCGTGATCGCACACTCGCCCGTCGAACCGGCAAAACCGCCCGTAAATCGCGGCGCTCCGGTGGATTTACGCCCCGCGACGTGGAGTGGAAATCAGACGAGAGTGTATGGGCTGGACATATTGGCGACATGACCGTTGGATCGTCACGACGCCGGAAGAGAGCCGGGTCGCTGCGCCCCGCGTCCCACGATCACGGAACGGGGCGCCGCCCACCGCCGGCCAGACGGTCAGGACTCCTTTTCGCCGGTTCTGATTCGATAGCTCTCGAGCACAGGGAGGACGAAGACGCGTCCGTCGCCGATTTCGCCCGTGCGAGCCGCCTGCACCACCGCCTTCACGACGTCGTCGGACATGTTGTCGGGCACCACGATTTCGATTTCCATTTTGGGCAGCAGGCTGACGTTGTATTCCTTGCCGCGATAGATCGCCGTGTGGCCCTTCTGCTTTCCGTGCCCGCGCACCTCGGTCACGGTCATGCCGGCAATACTGAGCTTCGCGAGCGCGTCTTTGACTTCGTCGACCTTGTTCGGACGAATGATGCACTTGATCAATTTCATAGTGAACCCTCCAGTGTGCGATGTAGGTCGGACGTCAGCGCCTGCTGCTCCGCCTCGGTGAGCTTCGAGCCACCCTCGGTGATGTGAAAGACGTCGATCGCCTTCTCGCCCTCAGTGGCAATGAGCACGAGATCGACGTCGCACCCGTGCTGCGAAATCACACGGCTGATGCGATAGAGCAAGCCGAGCGCATTCGTCGCCACGATGTCGAGAATCGTGTAGCGGCCCGATGCCTGGTTGTCGGCGCGCACCACGGGCGGAAAGCGCGGCGTCCCTTTCGGCCGCAGCACTCCCTGTTCGCGCGGCCGCAGCCGCGCGGCGACATCGGCGCGTCCGGAGACAACGTCCTCGAGCACCTGGAGCACCTGCTGCTGCCCGTCGCGATTCAGCTGCAGAAAGCGCTCGTCGTCGGTGAACTGGAAGACGTCGAGCACCAGCCCATTCGGGTTGGTCAAGGCGTGCCCGCGAATGATGTTCATGCCGAAGGAGGAGAGCACCCCGCAGATGTTCGAGAACAGAAACGGCTTGTCGAGCGTCGCGACGGCAAGCGACCAGACCGATGCCTGGCCACGCTCGAGCGAGAGGTGCACTTCGTCGGGATGGATATCGCGCGCAAGGCGCACGTGGCGGTAGATCACATCGTGCGCAAAGAGCTGGAGATAGCGCTGCGGCAGACCTTCCAGGAACCTGGTGATCTCGGTGATCGAGAGATCGTCGGGCCGCTGCTTCAGCAGTTCGTTGAGCCCGGCCTGATTCCGCTCGATGACTTCGTCACCATAGCGTTGCGTCAGGTGGTTATACGTATCGACGTAGAGGCGGAACAGCAGCTCCTCTTTCCAGGCGGTCAGCGTCTCGGGGTTGACAGCTTCGACGTCAACCAGCGTCAGCAGCGTCAGCATCTTGAGGCGCTCTTCGCTGCCGATCAACGCCGAGAACTCCTTGACGATCTCCGGGTCTTCGGTGTCGCGGCGGAATGCCACGAGCGACATGCGCAGGTGATTCCTGATCAGGAACAGGACGGTCTCGCGCGCCTCGCTGTCGAGACTGAGACGTTCGACCGCCTCCACCGCCATGCGGACGCTCTCGAGCGCGTGGTCATCGTCGCGCCACTTGCCAACGTCATGCAGCAGCAACGCCAGCACGAGCAACTCGGATCGATCGATCTCGCTGAGGATGTTGCGGAAACGGAATCGATATGGGACCTCAGTCGTCGAGATGCGCTCGAGATTGCGGATCGTGAGCAAGGTGTGCTCGTCGACGGTGTACTTGTGGTAGAAGTCACGCACGACCCGCCACGAGATTGCCTGGAATTCGGGAAATACCCGTCCGAGCAGGCCGCAATCGTGCATCTCGGACAGCCGATCGTAGAGGCCCTTTCGTGGCTTGAGCAGCTTGAGCAGCGCGGCGCGGTCCGCGGCGTCCGGGAAGAAGTCGTCGGCACGAAATCGGTCGACGTGCTGCTGGATGCACGAGAGCGCTTCCTCCGACACGGTCGTATCGGAGTCGATCGCCGCCTGGAACGCGCCGATCCAGGTCGCAGGATTGCGAGCGGCCTGGATCGGATCGAGGAAGCGGATACCGTCGCGCGACACACCGAGATTGGGCCCGACCGGCAGAGGAGCACCTTTTCTCGCCCACTGGAGCGAGCGGTGTGCCGTCCGCGCATGCCGGAAGTAGTCGCTCATGAGGCGTTCGACCCGCTGCCGCGGTTCCGCGCCCGGATACCCGAGCAGGTCGGCAGTTCGCTCCTGCATTTCATGGCTGAGGGTGTTCTGATTCCTGCCGGCACTCAAATGCAACGTCGAACGCACGCGCAGCAGGAAGTCCTCGGCTTGATCGACGCGTGCCGGATCGGCCGGTCCGCGACGCAGAAGCAGCGGATCGGTCAGCATGGCAATCGTCCGCGCCGCCGTCAGATCGCGGAGGGCCCCGGGTGCGTCCTTCACGTCCGGCTCGAGCTGGTAGAGCGTCGCGTTGAACGCCCCGTGCCGCGCATCTATCAGTTCGAGCAGCGACTTCAAGATGTGCGCGTGCGTCGCTGCCGTGTGAAACAGCACGCGAAACCGATCGAACAGGACCCGCAGGCCGGCGACCGGACGCGCATCGAGCAACGCCAGCAGGAATTCCGGATTATCGGCTTCGAGCGTCGAGAACTCGTCGAGCTCCCGCACCTGGTGTCCGATGACGACGCCGAGATCCCAGAGCGGATTCAAGAACGCGCGCAGGAACTCCTCCTGTGACGTCCCAATGCGACCCCCGAACAGGATCAACAGGTCGATATCGGAATGCAGACACAGATGCCGCCTGCCATACCCGCCGAGCGCGAGCACCACGAGCTCATGGGCCTGGCCGCCGGCTTCGGCAAACAGCTGCCGCAGCATGACGTCGACACGATCGGAGTATCGTTCGAGGGCCGACCGTCCGCCCGCTCCGCGAAGTACGTCGGCCTGAAGCTCTGATCTTGCTGCCTCGAGCGCCGCGACGAGCGCCGAGCCACTCGGACCCGGCTGGGTGACTGCCATACCGTGATTGTCTCCCGAGCGAGCCGCGCAGGACGTCTCGAAGGGACAGAGTTCTGCCCCACGAGTCAAGAATCCGGCGGAGCCCTCGCTAGTAGCTGAGGCCTATGCCGATGGAGCCAATCACATGTGAACTGTCACCGAAGACTGCCTCGTTCCGGTCACCCAGAAACAGGAACTCGACACCTCCGTGAATGTTCCAGCTGCCGAACCGTGTCGGCGCGCTCGTGAACGGAACCGTGACCACGCCGGCCACACTGAAAAACCCGAAGGTGTCATCGCCCGCGGCGCCCTCGTAGTAGTCGCTGAGACTGAGCCCGACCTTCATTGGAATCGTCAGACTCATCCGCGAAAGCGAGTGGCCAGGACCCGCCCCAATTTCCAGATACGTGCCTTCGTTCGCGCCACCGTCGGCCTGCCCATCGAGCTCGTGCGCGAGCACCATGTAGGGCTTGACTGCAAATGCACCGAGCAAACCGCTGTCGTCAATGGCAACCTTGAACGACAGCTCCTTCACTGTTCCGAACAAGCCATTCGGACTCGTGTACGCGGTGTAGGTGACGCCAACCGTCGTGCCCTTGCCAAAGCCCAGAGACGCGCCCGTGTAGAAATCAGACTCGTACCACAGCTTCCCGCTGGGGCCGTCGCTGCCCGCCCTTCCGGTATGCAGGCTGTTCCACGTCCCGATGTTCACCCCGATGCTCTTGAGAACGCCGTCTCCTGAAAAGAGCGCGAACCCCAAATCGCCGGAGGGCCACATGATCACTCCGGTGTCGTCTTGCGGGATGCCCCGAAAGAAGTATGCGTTCGCGAAATCAAATCCCGCCGTCAACGTCACAGCCCCAGGGTTCGGATCCGTCGAACCCTGGGCCTGTGCAGGCGATCCGGTGGCGGCTACGACCAGGCCCATGGCCAGACACACACGGATCCATCGAATCGCCCTTCCGCTCCGACGCATCGCCGCCTCCCGGAGAGGCCCGGCTCAGTAAGAGAAGCCGATTCCGAAAGAACCGATCACCTGGTTGCTTTCGCCACCGTTGAAGATTTCCGTTGTCGTGCCGAGCTTTTGGTATTCTACGCCGCCGTGCACGTTCCATGAGCCGAAGCTGGAGGTGCCGCCGAGTGGCACGGTCACGATACCGGCGATGCTGAAGAAGCCGAACTTCTCATCCGCTCCCGTCAGCGGGTTCTCGTAATAGTCGCTGAGGCTCAAGCCGACCTTGATCGGAAACGCGATGCTTGCTTTGGGTACGGAGAGACCAGGCGCGAACCCGATTTCCATGTACGTGCCGGCGTTGGCGCCGCCGTCGGCCTGCCCGGTGGCAATGTCGGTGTCGAATTCCTGCGCGATAGCCAGGTATGGTTTCACCGCAGCCCTGCCGAGATACCCGCTGTCATCAAGCGCGAACTTGAACATCAGTTCCTTGACCGTCGTGAATCCGCTGTTCGGACTGGTGTAGGCCGTGTAGGTCGTGCTGAACGAGGTCCCTTTACCGAAGCCCAACCCGACGGTCGCATAGAAATCCGACTCGTACCACAACTTCCCGCTCGCGCTGTCGAGCCCCGTATTCCCGGTGTGGAGGCTGTTCCACGTTCCGAAGTTGACGGTGACGCTCTTCAATCCGCCATCGCCTGAATACGCCGCGAGACCCAGATCGAACGCCGGCCAGGTCACAAATCCAGTGTTGTTCTGCTGAATCCCGCGGAACATGTACTGGTTGAGAAAATCGACCGAACCAGTGATCGTCAGCGCACCCGGATTGGGATCGGCTGTCGCCGCGTCCTGCGCCCACGCCGGAGTGCTTGCCAGGAACAAGGTCGTGCACACAGCTGTCATCAGCGCCAGTGCGTTGTTACGTATTCCAGACATCGAGAGCATCCATTCCTCCGCGATTGATTGTGAGTGGCGGCAGCGCCCCGGCGCCGCCCCGCTGTACCTACGAACCCACCCTTCGATCTGCGATCAGACCTCACCACGCACCGGCTTGAATGCCGGCTGTTCGGACATGCCGCCCGAGGCGGCCTCCACCATTGCGGCTCCACTCGCATGCATGTAGGCCTCTTCTCCGTGCGCTGAGATATCGATACCCTCGACTTGCTCGGAGGCCGACGCGGTGAGCGGGATCACCAGGCCAATCAGCTTGAGCAGAATGAAGCTGGCCACTCCGCTGTAGACGATTGCCGCGAGGACCGCCGTGCCCTGAATCAGCAGCTGTCGAGGGTTGCCGTAGAGCAGACCGTCCGCAACCGTGTTGAGGCTCTTCTCCGCGAATACACCCGTCAGCAGCGCGCCGACGGTTCCGCCGACGCCATGCGCCGCGATGACGTCGAGTGAGTCGTCGAAGGACGTCTTGGCCCGGAACTGAATGGCGAAGTAGCTGGGAATCGCGGCGATGCCGCCGAGGATGAGCGCGTTCATTGGACTGACGAAGCCGGCCGCGGGAGTCACCGCCACGAGACCAACGACGATGGCGGTCGCCGCACCCACGGCAGTGGGCTTACCCGAGCGCATCGCATCGAGAAGCGTCCACACGATGAGCGTGCCCGCCGGCGCCAGCATCGTCGTGACGAACGCGAGGCCGGCAATCGGACTGGCCGCCAGCGCGCTGCCGGCGTTGAACCCGAACCAGCCGAACCAGAGAAGACCGGAACCGAGTAGGACGAACGGCACGTTGTGCGGCACGATCGATGTCTGCCCGTACCCATGGCGTTTGCCGACCGCGATCACCGCAGCAAGCGCCGCCACCGCCGCGTTGACGTGAACGACGGTGCCACCGGCGAAATCGAGCGCGCCCATGTCGGCCAGCCAGCCGCCACCCCACACCCAGTGCGCAATCGGGCTGTAGACGACAATCGCCCAGAGCGAGATGAACGCGACGTACGCCGAGAAACGCATGCGCTCGACGATCGCACCCGAGATCAGTGCGGCGGTGATGATGCAGAACGTACCTTGGAAGCACATGAAGAGCGCGTGGGGAATCGTGCCCTTGGGCTCGAGCCCAACGCCGTTGAGGAAGGCGTTCGACAGGTCGCCGAGCCAGTTGCTGCCTTCAGTGAACGCGAGCGAATAGCCCAGCAGGGCCCAGAGCGCACCCACGAATCCGAGCGAGATGAAACTCATCATCATGGTGTTGAGCGCATTCTTCGAGCGCACCAGCCCGCCATAGAAGAATGCGAGCGCTGGGGTCATCAACAACACGAGTGCCGTGGATATCAGCATCCAGGCGGTATCAGCTTGGTTCATTCGTCACCTCTGTTCGGGATGGAGCCACTCACGCCCGGCTTGGGGCGGCACTGGCCATGGCAGCAAAACGGACGCCAGCACCGGCGCGGTCGATTCTCTGCAGATCACGCCAGATTCCGCCGAGATCTTCGAGATCGCCGCATCATCCCAGCGCGATAACTGGAACATAGTTGTCGCCTCTATGTGGATCTGGAACAATAATGTCGGATCGAGGCGGGACTGCCGGAAACAACAGGCGGCAAGGACCTCACGGGAACTCGTCGCGGTCCGGCAACGGCGGACCCGTAAGTCTCCGGAGGGAACCCGGGCACGCACCCGGGCGATGGAGGTCTCACGACTTCATACAAGTTTGTCCGACAAGTATTTGTATACGACACGATTGTCAGAATGTCGTATTTCGGCCGATCGCCCGTACTGATCGGCTTCGCGCCGCGCGGCCGTCTTGCGACCTGTTACAGGCGTGACTATGATCCGTGTCCCGCCCCTGGCGGATACACCCGGCCCGGCCGTGGGCTCGAAGCCCGCCCGGGCGACTCACGCCGCTTCGCACGCGCGTCCGCGAGGCAGGAGGGATACCCGGTATGAAGGTCTATGACGCCACCAGCCTCCGCAATGTCGCGATCGTCGGTCATGGCGGCTGCGGCAAGACACAGCTGGTCTCCACCATGCTGTTCGTGGCGGGCGCAGTCAACCGCATCGGCCGGGTCGACGATGGAACGACCGTCACCGACTTCGACGAAGAAGAGATAGCCCGTAAGCACACCCTCTCCTCCAGCCTCGCCTACGCCGAGTGGCAGAAAGCCAAGATCAACATCATCGACACACCGGGATTCGCCAACTTCCTGACCGACGCGCGTGCCGCGCTTCGCGTCGTTGAGGCAGCGCTCGTCGTCGTCGATGCCGTCGCTGGCGTGGAAGTGCAGACCGAGAAGCTGTGGGCGGAAGCCGCGGCGCTGAGCCTGCCCCGCATCGTCGTGCTCAACCGCCTCGATCGCGATCGCGCCAGCCTCGAGCGCGCCCTCGAATCACTTCGCCGCGACTGCGCTCGCGAGATCGTTCCCATTCAACTGCCGCTCGGCGAGGAAAAGGCGTTCACCGGCGTCGTCGACCTCGTGCGCATGAAGGCGCAGATGTTCGGCGGCGACGGCAAGATGACAGAAGGCGAGATCCCGAGCTCGCTCGCCGACGCCGCGCAGCACGCGCGCGAGCAGCTCATCGAGATGGTTGCCGAAGTCGACGAGCAGCTGATGGAAACCTTCTTTGCCGAAGGCACGCTCACGCAGGAGCAGCTGGTCTCCGGACTGCGATCGGCGACGATCGCCGGCAAGATCTTTCCGCTCGTGTGCACGTCGGGACTGCACGCGACCGCTGTGCAGCCGCTGCTCGATGCCATCGTCAATTACGCGCCATCGCCCGCCGAGCGCGACTTCCGCACCGTCGATCGCGAAGGCGGCGAGACAACGGTGCAAGCCGCCGAGTCGTCGCCCTATGCCGCCTTCGTATGGAAGACGATCGCGGACCCGTTTGCCGGACGCATCACGATGCTGCGCGTCGTATCAGGCACGCTGAAGTCCGATGCCACGGTCTTCAACTCCACCCGTGATTCATCCGAGCGACTCGGGCATCTGCTCGTGCTGCAAGGCAAGACGCAGACGCACGTGCCCGAGCTCAAGGCCGGGGATCTGGGCGCGGTGGCCAAACTGAAAGAGACCCATACGAGCGATGTGCTGGCGGACAAGTCGACCGGTATCAAGGTGCCGCCGATCACCTTCCCCGAGCCGGTCCTCTCCTACGCCATCGAGCCCAAGAGCCGTGGTGATGAAGACAAGATCAGCACCGCGATGCACCGGCTGGAAGAAGAGGATCCATCGATCAGGTACGCGCGCGATCCGCAGACGAACGAACTGCTGCTTGCCGGGCAGGGCCAGCTTCACATCGAGGTCACCGTCGCCAAGCTGAAGAGACGCTTCGGCGTTGAAGTCAACCTGAAGCCACCGCGGATCCCATACCGCGAAACGATAACGGCGTCGACCGAGGCGCACGGCCGCCACAAGAAGCAGACCGGGGGCCACGGGCAGTTCGGCGACTGCAAGATCAGAGTCGAACCGCTTCCGCGCGGCAGCGACTTCCAGTTCGAGGACGACATCTTCGGGGGCGCGATTCCAAGGCAGTTCGTGCCGGCCGTGGAGAAGGGGATCCAGGATGCCCGCATGCGCGGCTTCCTCGCCGGCTACCCGATGGTCGACTTCAAGGCCACCGTCTTCGACGGCTCCTACCATGCCGTTGACTCGAACGAATTGTCGTTCAAGCTTGCCGGATCACTGGCATTCAAGGATGCGATGACGAGGGCACGCCCGACGATCCTCGAGCCGGTAATGCAGGTCGAGGTCTACGCGCCTAGCGAGTTCGCCGGCGATCTCATGGGCGATCTGAACGGCCGGCGCGGACGCATCGCCGGCATGGACACGCGCGGGACGATGACGGTGATCCGCGCGCAGGTGCCGATGGCAGAGATGCTGACCTACGAGCAGCACCTCACATCTGCGACCGGCGGGCGCGGGTCGTATCACATGGAGTACTCGCACTACGAAGAGGTCCCGCAGTCGTTCCAGGCGAAGATCATTGCCGCCGCGAAGGCGGAACGGGGACAGGTGGTCGCGGAAGAAGTGTAGAAGTGTTTAGGTTTAGGCTGCCGGAGGCTAAGAGCCTCCAGCCTTTCTCGGCGTCGTCGACTTGCGTGCGGCGCCCTTGGTCTGACCGCCGGCCTGGGCCTTGGACCCACCATCACCCTTACCGCCGCGAATGCGCTGCGCCGCGCGCTTGATGCGCTCACCCACGCCCTTCGACTTCTTGGGCGCTTCCTCACCTTCTTCCTTTTCGACCTTGGCGGTCGGGTTGTACTCGCTACCGACCAGCTCGACGTGCGCGACCTCGGCCGAATCCCCGCGGCGGAAGCCGACGCGCAGAATCCGCGTATAGCCTCCAGGACGGTCGGCGAACCGCGGCGCAAGCGTGTCGAACAGCTTGCCGACCACGTCCGTGTCGGGGAGCTCGGACAGGACCAGCCGGCGGGCGTGAAGCGTCTTCCCGTTCGCTTCCCCCGCCGCGACACCACGCCGGGCAATGGTGATCAGCCGCTCGACGAACGGCCTGAGCTCCTTCGCCTTCGGCATCGTGGTCTCGATCCGTTCGTGTCGCAGCAGCGCGATCGCCTGGTTGCGCAGCAGGGCGAGCCGATGCTCGGTGACGCGACCGAGCTTTCGATGTGCAACGTTGTGTCTCATGATCTGTCTCTAATCTTCGCTCACCGTCTCAATCCTGGTGCGCCTGTGTGGGCTGGTCGAGGCGCATGCCGAGGCTCAGGCCCATCGTGTGCAGGATTTCCTTGATCTCGTTGAGCGATTTCCTGCCGAAGTTCTTCGTCTTCAGCATTTCCGCCTCGGTCTTCTGCACGAGCTCGCGGATGGTCCTGATATTCGCGTTCTTCAGGCAGTTGTACGACCGCACTGAGAGCTCGAGCTCCTCGACGCTCTTGTCGAGATTCTCGTTGAGCGCTCCCGCGCGCGTCGGCTCGGCCTGCGTGTCGGTCGTCTCACCGGCATCGTCGAGGTTGATGAAGATGTTGAGGTGATCGCGAATGAGCTTGGCAGCAAGGGAGACCGACTCCTGCGCCGTGACCGATCCGTTCGTCCAGACATCGATCGTCAGCTTGTCGTAGTCGGTGGTCTGACCGAGTCGGGCCGCCTCGATGAGGTAGTTCACTTTCTTCACCGGCGAGTGAACCGAGTCGACCGGAATCCATCCGATGCCGAGATCCTCGTCGAAGTTCTTGTCAGCCGAGACATATCCCCGGCCGCGCTTCATGCGCAGCTCCATGTGAAGCTTGCCGCCTTCGGAGATGGTCGCGATGTGCGCCTCGGGCTCGAGGATCTCGACGTCCTGATCGACCTCGATGTCCTTCGCGCGCACGATCCCCGGCTTGTCGACGCGCAGGTACAGCGTCTTCGTGTAGTCGACGTGCAGCTTGAGCGGAATCTGCTTCAGGTTGAGGATGATGTCCGTCGCGTCTTCGACCACGCCGGGAATCGGCGAGAACTCGTGCAGCACGCCGTCGATCTTGACCGCGGTGATGGCGGCACCTTCAATCGAGGAGAGCAGTACGCGGCGCAGCGCGTTGCCGATCGTCGTACCGAACCCGCGCTCGAACGGCTGGGCGTAGAACCGGCCAAACCGATCGGTGAGAGTCTCTCGCTCGAATTCGAGACGCTTCGGACGCTGAAAACCTTTCCAGAGCATGGGATTTCCTTTCGCCAATGGGCCGGCAGCCCCGGCCTCCAGACCTGCTGTGTGTTGTCCACCGGTCTCCCGCCGCAGGTCTGTGGGCTGCGGACCGGTGGATGCGAACGCGCGAGCGACAGCCCGCGCTCTACTTACTATAGAGTTCGACGATCAGCTGCTCCTGCACGGGCAGGTTGATCTGCTCGCGCGTCGGCACCGATCCAATCTTTGCTGACAGCGCCGCCGCGTCGAACTGCAGCCACTCGGGGACGCCACGACCCTTCACCTCTTCGAGCGCGTGCAGAATCGCAGGCGCCTTCTGGCTGCTCTGTCTCACGGCGACGACGTCGCCGGGCTTGACCGAGAACGACGGGATGTCCACCTTCCTGCCGTTCACCGTGAAGTGCCCGTGGCGCACCAGCTGACGCGCCTGCGGCCGCGATGTCGCAAAGCCGAGGCGATATGCCACGTTGTCGAGACGCCGTTCGAGCAGCTGCAGCAGCGTCTCGCCGGTGATGCCGCGAGTGCGCTCCGCCTGCTCGAAGTAACGGCGGAACTGATCCTCGAGCACTCCGTAGATACGCTTCACCTTCTGCTTCTCGCGCAGCTGCACGCCGTAGCCGGCGAGCTTCGACTTCCGTGTCTTGCCGTGCTGCCCAGGCGCGAAGTTGCGCTTCTCGATCGCGCATTTCTCCGTGTAGCAGCGTTCGCCCTTGAGGAACAGCTTCATGCCCTCGCGGCGACACAGACGGCAAACCGGTCCGATGTAACGAGCCATTCGTACTCCTACTCAATGACCCCCGGGCAATTTCGCTCAGTGTAGGCGGCGAAATCACCGCGGGTCTTAAGAATCACACTCTGCGGCGCTTCGTGGGGCGGCAACCGTTGTGGGGAATCGGCGTGACGTCGCGAATCGACTTCACCTCGATGCCAACCGTCTGCAGCGCCCGAATCGCCGACTCACGACCGGACCCGGGCCCTTTGACGCGCACGTCGACCGACCGGAGACCGTAAGTCTTGGCGGTGTTGCCCGCGCTCATCGCGGCCTGGGTCGCGGCGAACGGGGTCCCCTTACGGGAGCCCTTGAAGCCGATGCCCCCCGCGCTCGACCAGGCGATCACATTGCCTTCGGTATCCGTGATCGTGATCTGCGTGTTGTTGAACGAGGCATGGATGTGCACCAGCCCGTGATGCACCACGCGCTTCTCGCCGCGCTTCTTGAACGTCTTCCGGGGCGCCTTCTTTCCGCCCTCGGCTTTTTTCTCAGGTCCTGCGCCTTCAGTCTTAGCCATATGTTTTCACTTAGACAGTCTTCTTCTTGGCGATCGCGCCTTTGCGCGGCCCCTTCCGGGTGCGTGCGTTCGTGCGCGTCCGCTGGCCCCGGGCCGGCAGGTTACGACGATGGCGGAGTCCCCGGTAGCAGCCGATTTCCATCAGCCGCTTGATGTTCATCGAGATCTCCTTGCGAAGGTCGCCCTCGACTCCACCCACCTCTTCAATCACGCGGCTGATCTTCCGGACGTCGTCCTCGGAAAGATCCTTGACGCGGATGTCAGGACTGACACCGGCTTGCCCCAGGATGTCGCCGGACCGCTTGCGTCCGATCCCATAGATGTAAGTGAGTCCAATCTCGATCCGCTTCGTGCGCGGAAGATCGATACCGGCTATACGCGCCATGTGTTCTCTTCTCTCTTCTGGTCTGTCAGTCCGCGTCCCGCGCCGGATTCAGACGGAACCTGAACACGAACCGGGAACGCGGAACTGCAATGTTCAACCCTGCCGCTGCTTGTGCTTCGCGTTCGTACAGATGACACGCACCACGCCACGGCGGCGTACCACCTTGCACTTGTCACAAATCCGTTTGACCGACGCTCTGACCTTCATGATGTTCTACGCTTTCCGCAGTATTCGACCGCGCGTACCGTCTCTGGCCGTCAACTCCACGATCACTCGATCACCGACGAGCAGCCTTACGAAGTTGCGCCCGATGCCGCCGGTCGGATGCGCGGTGACCCGACGCTCTCCCTCCACTTGCACCTGGTAGAGCCCACTCGGCAACTGCGCGATGACGACGCCCTCTACTCGACGCGAATCGTCAGGGCTCACTTACGTGTGCGCCCGGACCCCCTCGGTCTCGGGACTGTTACCCGACGCGATTCGGCCCGACGCCAACAGCTGCCTCGCCCGTGCGTCCTCGGACGCCAGGAGCGTGAGGATCTCGCATCCCTCCCGCGTTACGACGACCGTGTGCTCGAAGTGCGCCGACAGGCTCTTGTCCTTGGTGACCGCCGTCCAACCGTCTGACAACACCTTGACGGCAGGCTTGCCCGCATTCACCATCGGCTCGATCGCCAGCACCATCCCCTCCGACAATCGCGGACCATGCCCGGCCGGACCGTAGTTGGCCACTTGTGGCTCTTCGTGCAACGACGTCCCGATTCCGTGACCAACGAACTCGCGAACCACCGAAAACCCCTGCGCCTCGACATGCTGCTGAACGGCCGCACCGATGTCCGACACCCGGGCACCGGGCCGCACGCGGTCGATGCCGCGAAACAACGCCTCCTCGGTCACACGCAGCAACTCGGACGCTTGCGCGCTGACGGCTCCGACAGGAACCGTGACCGCACAATCCCCGAAGAACCCCTCGAGCTTCGCGCCCATATCGATAGACACGATGTCGCCATTCTCCAGAGGACGCGACGACGGGATGCCATGCACCACCTGTTCGTTGACCGACGCGCAGACGGTCGCGGGATAGCCGTGATACCCCTTGAACGCCGGCTCGGCACCGGCCTCGCGCACTCGCCTCTCGGCCAGCTCGTCGATCTCCGCGGTGCTGATACCGGGCACAACCACCTGCCGCAACTCGGCGAGAATCCGCCCCACGAGCTGATTCACCCGTCGCAGCTTGTCAATCTCGCTCTGTGATCGGCAGACAATCACGACCGCCCCCTTAGCGCCTCGCCGCCGCCGCGTCGTCGATGACAGCGTTGAGCTCGTCCGCTACACGCTCAGGCGCCTGCGCGCCGTTGACCACGCGAAACGTTGGCCGCTCGCGGTAATAGTCGAGCACCGGTCTGGTCGACTGCTGATACACCTTCAAGCGCTCGAGCACAACGCCGCTGTCATCATCGGTCCGCTGCACGAGCTCACCGCCACAGGCAGCGCACGCCTCGATGACCGGAGCGGCATTGGTCCCGCAC
>JBKPNV010000062.1:0-12030 GCA_046732795.1 Acidobacteriota bacterium | reverse complement strand
GACCCGCGCCGGCCGCTCGCTGGCCTCCTTTCTGAGGCAACGCTCGAGGAGGTAGCGGACGCGCGGGTGGAGGGCCGCAGGTAGTCGGCTCCAGTCCGGCTCCGACTTCAGAACGGCCGCCAACGCGTCGGATACCGTGCGCCCGCGAAAGGCCTTCTGTCCGGCGAGCATCTCGAACAGAACGCAGCCGAAGGCCCAGATGTCGGCTCGCAGGTCGACGGTTTCGCCCCGCGCCTGCTCCGGTGACATGTAGTCCGCCGTGCCGAGGAGAACTCCGTGACGAGTGGCCGACGCGCTGATCGTCGGTGAGAACGACAGATTGCCGTCGGCGGCCTTGGCACCGTCCCCAATGTCGAGCGCCTTCGCGAGACCGAAGTCGAGCACCTTCACTTGCCCGCTGGTCGTGATCTTGATGTTCGAGGGCTTCAGATCCCGATGGACGACGCCCTTCGCGTGCGCGGATTCGAGGGCCTGGGCGATCTGGAGCGCAAACCCGAGCGCCTCGCGGGCGGTCAGCCGATCCGGCCCATTGAGCCGGTCGGCGAGCGTGTCGCCCTCGACCAACTCGAGAACCAGAAACCGCGTTCCCTGCGATTCCTCGAAACCATGGATGCCGGCAATGTTGGGATGGTCGAGCGTCGCAAGGAACCGCGCCTCGCGATCGAAACGGGAGAGCCGGTCTGGATCCCGAGCGTACTCGTCGGGCAGGGTCTTGAGCGCCACTTCACGACCGAGCTTCTTGTCACGAGCGCGATAGACCTCGCCCATCCCGCCCCTACCGAGCGCCGACACGATCTCGTAGTGCGCGAGCGTCCGACCGATCATTCCAGTGCCTCCCACTCGGACGCGGGGCTACCGGTGGCCCGCAACCTGGACGCGTTTCCGCAGCACATCGAAGAAGTTGTGCACGAACCCGATACGCGAGCTGACTGTCGCGGGGTTTCCCTGCTGGGCCCCGCGCCCGGCCGCCGCGGTGGTTGGGACGACCATGACAAACTCGCTCCCGGTGGGACCGCGGAGGTCGAGGCTGCGGTCGTCGAGCGCGGCCTGGAAAGCGCTGAACGTTGACCGGCGTGGATTCTGGAAGTCGACTGAGCCGTCACGCGCGATCATGTCCCGGGCATCATAGAAGTTGAGACGGCTGGTCAAGAGCTGCTTGCCATCGGGAGAGAACTGAACCCATGCTTCGTTCTGGCTGACCAGGACGCTCGATCCGGGAACGGGTGGAAACCTCTGGACCCGTGCGCAGCCCAAGCGCGCCGCGCACTGGGCGATATAGGCGAGCCAAGCCCCATCGGCCGACACGGTCGCGCCGAACTCGTTAGCGCCGGGCTCCGCGGGGGCGATCTCGCGGATCTTTCCATCCCCTTTGGCGGGGAGCATGGCCAGTCGGCCTGTTCTGCCGCCGGCTCCCTTGGCGGCTGCGACCAGCACCAGGGCGCCGTCGGGCGCCCAGGCCTGAGGCCGGTAGACGGTCCCGTCGGGCGCGGCAACGACCGACTCCGCTTTGCCGCTGCCGTCAGCGGGCTCCGTATACACGCCCCACGTCCCGTCGCGCAGCGACGCATAGGTTACTGATTTGTTGTCCTTCCAGATTGGATATCGGTTCTCGCCTGCGGACGTGAGCTTCCGGGGGAAGTCCTCTTTGAGGTCGTAGATCCAGATTTGGCTATCTCCGGAAGCGGCGCCGACCTCGTAGGCCACGCGCGCGCCGTCGGGCGACACGCGTGGATTCCGGTAAACGCCGGGATCGACACGCAACCGCCGCGAGATGCCGCCGCTCAGTGTGACGATCGCCAAAACGCTGCCGCCCTTGTCGGACCCCGCCGTTGGCAGCGCCACGCCCAGTGCCGCGGCGTACGCGAGCGCCCCGGTTTCCGACATCGCGTAGTCCACGATCACGCCCTCGACGAGCGGGACCGGGTCGCCCGTCTTCTCGAGGCGGCTGGCGTCGAAGGGGAAAGCCCAAAGCCCGGGCTGTGTTGCGCCCTGGTAGACGATGTGACCGGTGGCTTCGACGTACCGTGCCGCGATGCCGCCCTCCCAGACGACACGGCGGTCCTTCGGATCGGCGAGCGACTGTACGACGATCTGGGCGGCCGTGCTGGTCGCACCGCGTGCCAGCACGTTCACGAGCTCACCGGTCGAGTAGAGGAGCCATTTCCCTCCCGGGAGGATCTGCGGATGCTGCGCGCCGGGCGACTCGAGGAGCGTCGTAGGCGTGCCCCCGTTGGCAGCGACCGACTGGATGGTGCCCCGCGAGTCGGCGAACAGGATTGCATCGCCGCTCCACGTCGCGTCCAGCACCTCGTCCCGCCGTCCTGTGAGGACCGGCGTCGGCGTCCCGCCGTCGATGGGGACTTTCTTGAGATCCAAGCCGGGCTCGGGAATCTGACCCGGGACCATGAGCCTTGGGAACACGACGGCGAACGGGTTCGGAATTCCTTCAGGAACGGGCGCATCGACGTAGTACAGCTCCCGCCCGTCCCGGGAAAAGAGCGGCGCATGGAGCGTACGGGTCACTCCCGTGATCTGGACCGCGCGGGACGTCATGTCGTCGCGATCGCGAAGGTAGAGGCGGCCGTCCATGCCCTTGAACGCGATGCGCGCACCGTCCGGCGAGATGGCGAGCTGCGGCGAGACCGCCTGGAGCATGCCTTGGACGCCGCCGGGCTGAGAAGCCCACATCTGGAAGCGGACGATTGGTGAAGCCGGGGCGGAACGGAGCGCCCAGCTCGTGCCAAGACCGAACGCGGCGGCGGCCACGATCGCGGCGGCCCAGCGCAGCAGCGAGGCTGAGTGCGCCGCATGCCCGGCGGAGGCCGCCTGCTCGGGGTCCTCGAGTGTTTTGGCGACGTCGGCGCGGACGCCGGCCATGTCGGAAGGCCGGCGCGCAGCGTCTTTCTCGAGACACCGCTCGAGGAGGTAACGGACGCGAGGGTGAATTCCAGTCGGCAACCGGGCCCAATCGGGATCCGATCTGAGGACGGCGGCTCGCACGTCGGCCTCGCTCTTGCCGTGGAAGGGCGCCCGGCCCGCGAGGATCTCGAACAGGATGCAGCCGAAGCTCCACACGTCGACCCGGGCATCGGGCGTTTCGCCCCGTGCCTGCTCGGGTGCGAGGTAGGCGGAGGTTCCCGAGTAGGAGCCGGAGCGCGCTGCCGTCACGGCACGCGTCGGGGAGTGCGAGATGTTCGGGTCGCTTCCCGTATCGGCGTCATCCGCGCCCAGCAAGGCCTGAAGACCGAAGTCGAGGATCTTGACCCCGCCGTCCGGCGTGACGCGGATGTTCGACGGATTCAGATCGCGGTGCAGGATGCCGTTCTCGTGGGCGGCTTCGAGCGCTTGCGCAATCAGGAGCGCGAGCCCGAGACCTTCAGTCACTGGAATCGCACCCCGCCTCAGTCTCTCGGCCAGCGTCTCGCCCTCGACCAGTTCGGTGACCAGGAACGAAGTGCCGTTGGATTCTTCGAGTCCGTAGACGCGCGCCGTGGCGGGATGATCGAACGCGGCCAGCGACCGCGCCACCGCTCCGATCCGCGCGACCCGCTCCTGGTCAGCGGCGATCGCCGGCGGGAAGGTCCGGATCACGACATCGCAATCACGGCGCGAATCGCGAGCGCGCCACACGCCCTCGCCCGCCGCGGACCCCGTCGGAGCGATGGATGCCCGAATGGTGTAGGTGCCGAGCTCGGAGCCGGGTTGAATCGTCACGTACGTATGTCCTTGACCAACTCGCGAGACTGCCGGGGCAGTCCGCGCCGGGGCCGGCGACGTCCGGCGCTGGCAGTCGCCGGAATTGAACTACAGCGGACCAGCGATATCAACAAATGAATGAAGGGTGTACTCAGCCCGAATGCGGCTCTAACCCAATTCGTACAGGTCGTGGACAAGCGCCTTGTGCGGGCTCGATCACGAGGAAAGCCACGGCGTTTTGCGAGAGAGACCGTACACTGAGAGTCGAGAGATAACGCGTCAATTCGCTAATGTGGGAACGACGGCGAGCCGCAAAAGTGCGGGTTCATCGATGCCTCGACGGTCTTGCCCAAAAGATGGCCAATATGATCTCGGAGGCCAAGGCCACTCCGCTAAGCGACACGTCGTGGCGGCATGATGACAGCTTCAGCCGCTCGGGCGAGTGGATGGCCAAACGCGTGGCTCGCCGCCGCCACTGGATGGGCGGCGTGCTGAACTATTTCTACCCTGGCGCGTAACGTCCACGGGACTACGACTCGTTAACGAGACGTTACGTGCTCGAGCCGTTTTACTTGTTGATGGGAGTGCCATGACGAACATGCGCATGTCGGCAGCGATGGTGGCGGTGGCAGTCGGACTCACCGCAAATAACGCCGCATCGGCTCAACGTCCGCAGGCGCCCGCGACGGCGACGGCGGGGCAGGTTTCGCCGAACGTCCAAGTGCTCACGGACATCCCCAACTCGCTCGTTCTACCCACGATGCGCGTGATATCCGCGTCGCTGGGCGTCGAGTGCGAATTCTGCCACGAGAGCAATCGAGCGCTGAACACGGCGAAGAAGGATGTGGCGCGGCGGATGATGAGGATGACGCTCGACTTGAACAGGGGCGCCTTCGAGGGGCGGCTCAGAGTCACGTGTTACACGTGTCATCGCGGCAGCAGCAATCCCCTCGCTGCTCCTCAGCCAACGGGACAATACACGCCGTCGGGCGTGGGTCTCTTGTTCAAGGGCAACGGCTCACCAGTACCGGGAGGGCAGGATGCAGTCCTCTCCGAACGATTTCACGAGCTCGAAGCCAAAGAGCGGTCCGCGTCGCTGCCCACGCCCGACCAGATATTCGCGAAGTACGTCGCCGCTCTTGGCGGGGAGCAGGCGCTGCGACGGATCACCGCTCGCCGCATCACGGCGACGACGGAGGCCGCGGCCGACGTCAGAGGAGTTGGTCCGGCGGTACACGCGCTCACGCAGCAGTATTTCCGGGCACCGAATCAGTGGATCGTCATCTCGCAGACGGCAAGCGCCACGACGTCGACGGGCTTCGACGGCAGCGTCGCCTGGCGACAGGACGCCAGAGGTGTCGTCACCGAGACCACCGGCGCCATTCCGGCGCCTCCGCTATCGCGGGTGAAACGGACCGCCGATTTCTACGAACCGTTAAATCTCAAGGCGAGCTACTCGCGCGTCGACACACGTGGCACCGTCAAGATCGGCATGATGGCGGCATATGTCGTGGTCGGCGTCCCCGCGGACGATCTACCCGAACAGCTTTTCTTTGACGTCGAGACCGGTCTCCTCGTGCGCAAGGAAACCGCGATCGCGACGGCGTTCGGGGATTACTCCATTCAGACCAACTACGAGGACTATCGGGACGTCGGCGGCGTGAAGGTCCCGTACATCGTCCGCGTCGTCGGCGTCAGCCCGGCCGACAGCATGACGACGTACGTCGAGAAGGTGGAGCTCAATCCGACTGTTGATTCCGCGAGGTTCGAAAAGCCGGCATCCAAATAGACCTTGCGACGCGGGCCGATACAATCCGGTCGCACGTTCATGCCGCTTCCGGCCGCACCGGCTCGCCGCCTACGAGGCGTCCACCGGATCTCGTCGAACACCTTACCGCGACCCGGGCCTAGATTGTGCGGGCAGGTAAGAGGCACGACCTGCTATCCCCATCAGCACGACAGCTGTTTGCACCACTGCGAACCGGTGACGACTCCGTGAGGTCACCGCGGGCTACACCGCCGCTGCGGCGGCTGCTGCATACGTCTTGATGAATTCCAGCGCGAGGTCGGGATCCCGCCCGCGTGAGATGCCACATTCTGAAGCGATGCCGAAGGTCGGCGCGAATTTCGTTGCGGTCTCCATACGTCTTCTCGTGCCTTCCACGCCGTCCTGTGCATGCACGAGGCCTAGATACAGCTCGGTCGCCGGATCGAGTCGCAGGTCCTTCAGCGGTATGTAGAACGCATCGTCGGTCCGATCTATCGGCACCGGCATGTGCAGCCACGTAATCGAACGTGACACGCTGCGCTTGATGAGATTCGCCAGCTCCACCATCTTCGTTGCATCGACCGGGTCGATGAAATGTTTGCCGTCGAGATCGCCATAACACAGATGGAATCCGAGTTCGACGTCTGCAGGCACCGCGGCACCCAGACGCCGGAAATTGTCGGCGAACACGTGTTCCATGCCTGGGAACGGCGGCCTCGTCGGAATTCGACCATCCCATTGGAGCATCTCGATGCACACATCCCACTGAATTGCCAGGTCTCGATGCGGTATTGCCGTGCAGATGCGCTCGACCTCGCGCAGCATCGCGCGCTCATACGCGGGAAAGACCTGTTGCGCGTCAGGCTGACGGCAGAACGGCATTACCACAGCGAGAGGAGTGGGGAGCGATACCTGGAAGCGGACTGTCTGGGCAAGGTGACCTGCCTCACGGGCCTTGAGAAAGTCCTCGTACGAAGGGCGCGCTTCACGGTAGTACCCGAGCTCGCCGAAATGCAGTTGTTCGGGTGCGGCACCTTCGGCAAATTTCAGCGGGACCAATCCCTCACCCACAGGTGCAAGTAAGGGGTTCGCGCGCAGTACTGGGAGCTGCCAGCCGATCCACAGCCGTCTGCCGCCTGGTTCGCCATCCGGGACTCGCTTTAAGTACCGGCCGCAGTGTTGTCCGATCGCGGCAAACACTTCTTCAGGCGTGTCGAGCGCGACGCTGCCTACGAAATGGACGTTGGCCATAACGTTTGCTCAAGATGCTAATGCCGGCTCCGTGCGGCAGTCGCTCCGCTCGGTAAAGAAACCGGCGAGCGCGTCACGGACGATCTTCATTTGGCCGAGCATGAGTTGCCCTCCAGATTGTAGTCGTTGACATCGGCGTTGCATACGAACGCATCGACGTCGACACCCTCGGGACTGGCGGGGAATAGACTGTCGATGAATTCGGTCACAAACGAGCGTCCTCACGACTCATCGCGAACCCTTTCGGGAGTCCCGCCACCAGCTGAATCATCATCGATGGCGCGAAGACGCCGCTCCTCTACGTACTCGCTGAGGTGACGAGCACGTGGGCACGGTTGTTCCTCGTGCCAGGCATGAACCACTGCGCCGGCGGACCAGCCACCGACAGCTTCGATGGATTGGGTGCGATCGTCGATTGGGTCGAGAAGGGCGCCGCGCCGTCACGGATCGAGACATCGGCTCTCCAGGTACGCCGTCCTGCGCGGGACGCACGCGTCCGCTTTGCGCCTATCCCTCGTGCGCGCGGTTCACCGGTCCGGGAGTCTGGAAGAGAGCGCGAATTTCGTCTGCGCGACTAATGCGAGCGCACGGTGACGACGACGCGCCGAGAGAGGAAATCGTCAACGCCGGTGGCTTTTGCGGGCTCGTCCTGCCATCGCACCTTGTACTCCGGCCCTTTGAGATTCGCCCCCTGCAGCAGCATCGATACCTGCTCTGCCCGCTGCTTCCCGATGGTCGCCTCTTCAACCATCGTCTGACCGTTGGAGAGGAGTACCGCGCCGCGGTAGCCGACGATCTCGATCTCTCGCGCGCTTACGGTTTGCGCAAAGGTCAGAATCTGAGAGAGCGGCCCGGCATGGCTGAAACCCACCAGACGATCGAAATCGTACTGAATGACGAATTCTTTGGACGATGGGCTGACAGCGGCTTGCGGCGCAGCAGGCGGCACGTTGTCGAACGCAAGACGTCCCTTGCTCGGTCCCGGAGGACGTGGTGGCTCGAACGTGAGGTTGTAGCGCTCCTCCGCGGGCAGAATCGTATTGCACGAGGCATCGCGCTCTGAGAGTACGGACAGATGCACCGGCTTCAGGACGATGCCGCCACAAATGCGCGGTTCCGACGAAGCGGTTCCCTCGACGAGCACACGATGACCGAGCCACGGCGGCGTGACGGGTGCACTGACGTCGGTTTGCAGCGTCAGGAAATACGTCTCCCCTTCGTATTCGGCGAGCCAGCACGGGACCGATGCAGTGTCGCGAACGATCGGACAGCTCACGAAGTTCCTACGCGTCGGCTCGTCGGCGCCAATAGGTGCAACGGCTCCCGAGGCGAGCCAGCCTGCCGATACCAACGCCGCCACCCCAGCCAGACGATGCGCGTTCATCAGAGCGCTCCCAGAAAGTTGACGAGATCTTGTTTGTCCTGCTCGGTGTAGCCGATGTTGTAGCGCCGGTCGTAGAAGTCCACGAGCTCGCGGAGCGTCGCGGCCGATCCGTTCGAGAAGTACGGGGCGCGTGCCGCCAGCCCGCGGAACTGCTGCATGACGATCGTGCCGACGTCGTTACATTGTCCGGAGATGAGCGCGCGCCCGGGGTCCTGCGTATAGATGACACGGCCGAGGAAGGGATGCTCCTTGACGCCTGGTTTGCACGTGACGCGGAACAGCGGCATCTGCGGCTTCGCTTCATTCCACGGGTTCAGCGGGACTTCCGATGCCCACGGCAGGTTGGTCGTCCCGATGTCCATCCAGCCGTTCGCCGTGTCCATGCCCGTCATGTGCATCCCATGGCATGTGGCGCACGTTCGCTTGGTGGGATTCCCCAGCCCCACCGAGTTCAGATGCATCGAGTCTTTGATCCAGAACGTGCGGAACATGAAGACGTCGTGACCGCGCGCGACGGACTCGCGCGCCGCGCGTCGCGCGTTCTCGGCCTCGTCGGTCGTACGCGGCAAGTGCGCCCACTTGCCGGCGAGCGGGAAGACATAACGAGTCGTGTTGTTGCCGAGCACGCCGGCATCTGCGGCTGCAAGATTACGCGGTCCGAACGCGGGCGGACCGTCGGGCTCGATCAGGCTGCCGGCACCGGCGCTGGCCACTTGCGCCACGTAGACCTGGCGCTCGAATTCGACGATGCGGGCCAGTTGTGCGGCGCTGAGCGATCCCGCGAGCTGCAGATGGGTGATCGCGGCATCTTCGGCCTGCACGGTCAGTGTCGGCGCGCGCGCATCCGACATCAGATTCATGCTCGTCGGCTTGCCGGTCAGAGGGTCGGTGGCTGCGGGCATACCGTTCTTGCCAATGAACGGACTGACCCCGAAGTTCTGGTGCGTCGTGTATTTCGTGTTGGCCACCGGGCGGGGACGGCGAAAGACTGAGATCGAGGGGTTCGCGCTGTTCAGCCCGTACACCCGGTCCGTGTTGCAGCCGCTGGGATCGCGTACGACTTCGATCGTGAACTCGGGATCGATACGCGTCCCGTCAGGACGCCTGGGCGGCCACGGAAGGGAGACCCGGATCAGGCCGCGCTCGAGCAAGAGTGAGTGCGAACGCGGATCGTCCGGCGGCAGAGTGGGACAATTCATTCCGTCCACGGCCGCAAAGAGCGGGTCCCTCCCGCCAGTGGCGGCCCATCGTTCGCGAATGGTGCGCACTGACAGCGACATCGCGTCCGCCGGCTGGTGGCAGGTGACGCACGCCCGCCCGTTGCTGCCGATGGGCTCGAAAAAGGGATGCCCCTTCGTGTCCAATGGCCCGGACGCATTCAGAACACCAAGCTGGCCGCGCTCGTTGTCGTACGTCGAAAGGTCCGCCATCGGCGTACCTTGTCCGGGCGCCCACCATGACGGTGGCGAGCCCGACTGCGCCGCAACGTTGGCGAGGGCCAGTGACGTGCAGGCCAATAGAACAAGCCTCATGGTCGTGCGAGGACGCTTGTGAGCGTGATCTTCGCTTGCGGCAATGCGGCTTCCGACCAGGAGGGCCGGAGTAGTCCGGCCGCCGAGGCTGCGGCCTGTCGTCTTGGTAAAGGTGCGACGATTCATGCGTTCGCTCCTGGCCTCACCGGTCGCGGTCGTGGCAATTTGACCAGTTCATACGCAGCGAGTCTACGGCGCAAGGTGGGGTGCATGATCGGGGTCGGAACATCTTGCGTGTTTTTTGACGGGTGCGGCTTTCGGCATTTCAGCGTTTTCCTCAGGACTTACGTGGAAGCTGACGGTGACCGCAGGGGAGAAGAGCTGGCCGCTGCGTATCGGGCCGCTTGTTGATCGCGGCCTGCCGCTCGAGCGCGGCACGGTCGGGTTGCGGGGCCGTTTGCTGCGCCGTCGCGACGATCGCCAAAGCGTTCCGGTCGCGCAGGATCCTACTTCAACCCAACCGCCCATTGGTCACTTGCGTTACGTCGAGAATCTCTCGGCCTGAGCGCAGATTTCGTCGACGAGCTCGAATATCAACATCAGCAGCGCGATGCTGCCAGGTGGGGAAGGGCTCGATTGCAACAATCCGACGGTTGCGCGGCTGATGAACCAGTGGCGGATGCTGCTGTCGATGGGGCAGCATTCCAGGAACTCGAATCAATCGTTCTTCTGCTCCTGAAGTAGACTGCGACGGTTGGCGGCCAGGAGTGAGCTCCATGTCACGAATCGCACTCGCGGCGTTTTTCCTGCTACCGGTTTCGTTGGGCGCACAGTGGCTCGATTGGCGAACGCCGGGGATTCCCCGGACTGCCGACGGCAAGCCGAACCTGGCTGCCCCCGCGCCCAGGACGCCCGATGGAAAGCCGGACTTGTCAGGCCTGTGGCAGCCAGCTCCCAACCCGTACCGCTTCGACCTCATACAGAATCTGCATGACGAAGCCATCTTTCACCCGGCCGCTGAAGCCGTCTTCCAGCGGCGTGTCGCGGACTTCCGTCGCGACGATCCGGTGACCAACTGCCTGCCAGGCGGTCCTTCGGACATGCTGAGCACGACCTACCGGATCATGCAGTCGCCCGCGGTTGTCGCGTTGCTGTACGAGAATGGCACCGGGCGCTACCGGCAGATCTACATGGACGGACGCACGCTACCCGCGGATCCGAATCCGACATGGCTGGGCTATTCCGTTGGTCGCTGGGAGGGCGACACCCTGGTGGTCGAATCCGCTGGCTTCAACGATCGGACGTGGCTCGACAGAGCGGGGCATCCTCATTCGGAAAAGCTGCGCGTGACCGAACGATTCCGTCGCGTTGACTTCGGACACGTGGAGTATCAGATCACGTTCGAGGATCCCGAGACCTTGACGAGACCGTTGTCGCTGTCACTCCCGGTGAGCTACCGGGCGGATACGGACATGCTCGAGAACGTCTGTAACGAGAACAACCGGTCTCGCCTGGTGGGGGTCGAGCGCGCCGGAGTGTCAGTCGACGCAGCCACCCTTGGTCGGTACGAGGGCCAGTATGCGTTCAGCGCCGGGTCGCGGACCGTGGCCGGGTTCATGGGGATGAATCACACGGTGACGCTCGTCAACGGCCGGCTCTATCTCAACGCGCTTCCGCTGATTCCTCTATCGGCCACGATGTTCGAGTCCACGGGTGCCATCGCACAGTTCTTTCTGGATGCGAGCGGTGCCGTGACGCGTCTGGTCCTGGGTCAAACCGAAGGCGAGGCCGTCTACACCCCCGTCTGCTGCGCGACGAATCGCAACCCCCGCAAGTGACCCGACTGAGCCTCCATTCCATGTCGCGCTTCAGGCGATCGGGTACAGGGATGAAGCGCCACTGCGGTTCGTCCCGCGTCCAGACGGCCGGGCTCTGATTGTTGTTGGCGCGCTCGCCTCGACCATATCGGTCAAAAGGCCGCACAGTTGCTGCTCGGCAATGGCGTCCGGATGCGATGCTGATCCTGTCGCAATTGCGCGCGCCAGCGTGGATTTCATGACCGACCACCGGCCGACCTGTCCTTGTTGCTCGGCGTAGCAGCAAGTCAGCGAGAACGGCGCGACATGAGTCTGGGTGAGCCGATAACTCTCCTGTTACAATAAGTGGTTCGTCACTTCTCTAAATTCCTCAGCAAAGGCCTGTTCTCATGATTTCGGTCAGCGGTGTGTCCATGCGGTTCGGCTCGAAGGTGCTCTTCGAGGACGTGACCACGACCTTTTCCCCGGGCCGGCGTTACGGGCTCACCGGGCCCAACGGCGCGGGTAAGTCCACGTTCATGAAGCTGCTGACCGGCGATCAGCCGCCGCAGCGCGGCTCGGTCACTCGTCCACCGAAGCTTGGCGTCCTGCGGCAGGATCAATACGCCTTCGACACGTTCCGCGTAATCGACACGGTGATCA
>JBKPNV010000061.1:0-17141 GCA_046732795.1 Acidobacteriota bacterium | reverse complement strand
GCTTATACCACTGGGGCAACACGCTGCTCCTCCTCGGCCTGGCCCTCACCGGCATTGTACTCTTTGCACCCGGGTCGCTCGGTCGCGGCTCGTGGCTCCTGCTCCACGAAATATTCGCGGTGCTCTTTGTTCTCGCGCTGGCGCTGCACATAATCGTGGCGCCCAGGCGCGGTGACGGCTCCTCCATGTGGTTCGATGCACGCGACCTGCGGGACCTCCGACTCATCGCTGCCAACTTCCTGGGTCGAACGCGCGAGTATCCGGCATTCGGCAAGTACGATCCCTGGCAAAAGATTTATCACGCCTGTCTGACGCTGCTGACCACAGGGCTCATCGTGAGCGGCGCGTACCTGTTCGTCAGCGCCGAAGCCTGGGGAACATTCAGTCACGGGTGGATGCGACTCATGCGCCTGACGCACGACCTCAGCGCTTTTACCTTCATCGCCATCCTCGTCGGACACGTGTACTTCGGCCTTATTCGCGTGAACTGGCCGCGGCTCGTGTCGATGGTGACGGGACATCTTCGGGGATCGAGTTTCAACCTCTATCACGATGCGGCACGTTGGTCCCCTGGGGACGAGACAATGAAAGATCGTTTGCGTGAATACGACACGCCGAGACAGCGAGGCACGGAGAATTGACTGAGGACGAACCAGACCTCGCCTCTCGTCTCGAAGAGGTGTCCGATCCCGGTGATCCGTCGCGCCGATCCTTCATCCGGGCGGGGGCGGGTGCCGCCATCGCTACAGCAGCGCTCGTGGGCGCGGGCGGCCAACTTCGAATGCTCCGGCGCGAGTCAGGTCAGCCCGACGGTCGACCGGCCCAGTCTCACGAGAACTCTTACGCGGACATCGAACTGGGCATCAACGGGCAGATGCGTCGGTTACGCGTGCCTCACCAGCGCACGCTGCTGCTTGCCATTCGTGAAGACCTCGGCCTCACCGGCACGAAGAAGTCCTGCAACCTGGGTCAATGCGGCGCGTGCACGCTGTTGATGGATGGACTACCAGTTTATTCGTGCATGCTCCTGGCGCTCGATGCGATCGGTCGCGAGATCACCACCATCGAGGGCCTTGGACGTGATGGAGCGCTGCACCCGATTCAGGACGGCTTCATTCGTCACATGGGGAGTCAGTGCGGTCATTGCACGCCCGGAATGATCATGTCGGGCGTGGCGTTGCTGCAGAAGACGCCCACGCCCACCGAAGCCGAAGTGCGCCAGGCGCTCAGCGGCAACCTGTGCCGCTGCGGGAACTATCGCAACGAAATCGCCGGCGTGTTGCTTGGTGCTGGATGTACAAGCGGGCGCGCCGCTCAGGCCGGGAAAGACCCGCCTCGTCGCGAAATGGTCCCGGCGATCGTTTCGTGCGCTGAGTTCGGACCACCAGCCCTCGTTGAGAGCAACGAAGGCGTCACGGCCAAGGCGCTGCGGTCGACGGTTCCGGTGCTCGATGCTCGTGAAAAAGCGACTGGCAGCGCCCGATATGCCGGCGACATCGGCTTCCATCCTGACGACACACCGCGCGCCGTCCTGCACGTCAAGGTGGTTCGCTCTCCATATGCGCTTGCGGACGTCGAGGAGATCGATGACAGCGCCGCGCGCGCTTTGCCAGGCTATCGTGGCATGGTCACGTTCCGCGATGTGCATGGATATCGCGACAGCGCCAACGCCAACGAACGCTCGCCTGCCGGCAGCGATCGCTTGTTCATGAATCGGCGAGCTCGCTACGTCGGCGATGCCGTCGCCGCCGTTGCCGCCGACGATGAATATGTGGCGCAGCGAGCGTTGGATCTGATTCGAGTGGTCTACGACGTTCACGATGCGCTTCCCGATGCCGAGCGCAATCTCGAGACCGACACCCGCGCAATTCACGACGGCGGCGCTGTCGCCGGGTTCGCGGGTCCGCAGCCGGCGCGGATGCCGACGGTTGAATACAAGCGCGGCAGCGTCGAGCAGGGCTTCGCCCAAGCCGACACCATCGTCGAGGGACGCTACGTGACGCCGATTCAGTGCCACGTACCGATCGAGCCGCACGCGGTGGTTGCCCAATGGCAAGGCGAACAGGTGACGCTGTGGGACTCGCAGCAGAGCGTCTTCGCCGCGCAGGAAACCATCGCGCATGCGCTCGGAGTGGAACGCCGGAACGTACGCGTGATCTCGTCGTACGTTGGCGGCGGGTTCGGCGGCAAGTGTACGGACACGCTCGGCAAGACGCTCTATCAGGGCATCGCCGCATTACTGGCGCGAAAGACGGGACGCGCGGTCCGGCTCGAATACACGCTGAAGGAATTGCTGTTCGCCGAAGACACCCGGAATCCGTTCATCTTCTACCTGAAGACTGGCGTGAAGAAGGACGGCGCGATGACGGCATTCGAGTGCAAGGCGATCGCGCGCACCGGCGGCTATGCCTCGAGCGGACCGGCGGTCGTCAGCGTCGCCGGGCAGGGGATGGTCGCCACCTATCGCATCCCGAACTACTGGTATCACGGCTATTGCGTCTACACGAGTTCGCCGGTTGGTGGCGAGTTCCGCGGCTTCGGACATCCGCAGGCGGTGTTCGCTCGCGAAACGCACATCGACGAAGTGGCCGATGCGATCGGCATGGATCCGCTCGAGTTCCGGCGACGGAACAGCCTGCACGCCGGCGATCGAATCGACACTGACGTGGTGCCCGACGTCACACTGATGGCGATTGGCGCCGAGGCGTGCCTCCAGAACGGCGCTGATGCGATCGGCTGGAAGACCTGGCAACATCCGTCGAAGAAGTCCGGCAGCAACCGGCGCGGCATCGGACTGCGATTCAGCCAGGAGCACAGCGGGCGCAATGCGTCGAATGGCCTGGTGTGGATGGACCGTGCCGGCAAGGTTCACGTCCCGATCGGATCGGGCAACCTCGGCACCAACGCGCACACTGGAATCGCCGTCATCGTGGCAAATGCGCTCGACATGCCCGTCGATCAGCTCGACTGCACGTGGGGTGACAGCGCTACGTGCACGTGGGACTTCGTGAGCGATGCGAGCCGCGCGGTGCACTGCCACGGAAAGGCGATGTACAACGCGGCGATCGATCTCAGAAAACAGATAGAAGCGCTGCGAACCGGCCGAACTCGGGCACGAACAGACTTCACTCCGTACTTCGATCCCGCAACCGATCTCAATCCCTATCTCGACGAGTCGACGGGGCAGGTCGTGAAGGAGCCGACACCGAAGCTGCACGAGCAGACCGAGGCGCTTGCGCGCCAGATCGTCGCCGATGGCGGCCTCGTCGGACTCGGCTTCTATGTGTGGAATCCCTCGGCCGAAAGCTGGGGCGCGAGCTTCGCCGAAGTCGACGTGGACCTGGAGACCGGTCAGGTTTCCGTGCTGAAACTCGTCGCGGCACACGACTGCGGGCGCGTCATTCATCTGCCGGGCGCGCTGGCACAGGTCGATGGCGGCACCATCATGGGACTCGGCTATGCGATGAGCGAGGAACTGCATGTCGATCCGCACAACGGCATTCCCGTGACGCAGTCGCTCTACGACTACCGTCCGCCCACCGTGCTCGACGTGCCCGAGATCGTGCCGATCCTGGTGGAGTCACCGGTACCGGCCGGTCCCTTCGGCGCCAAGGGACTCGGTGAGAACCCGATGTTCAATGCAGCCGCGGCCATTGCCAACGCGATTTACAACGCGACAGGCGTACGCATGCGTGAGATCCCGTTCACCTGGTCGCGTATCTACGGCGAGCTCAAGCGCGCCGGAAGGCTGGTGTAACGTGTGGCAGCTTGCGGTAGACGAGCCTGCGCCTTTTGAGCTGCTCTTGCCTCGCTCACTCGACGAAGCCATCGATCTCTCGGCGCGGCACGGTTTCGACGCCGCGCTGATGGCCGGGGGGACGGATCTGCTCGATCAACTCAAGCAACACCGGCGGACGCCTCGGTATGTCATCAACCTGAAGGTGATACCCGATCTTCGCAAACTGACTGTCAGCGGGGAGCACATCTCTATTGGAGCACTGACGACGATCGGAGACCTGGAGCGTCATATCGAATTGAGCCGACTGTGTCCGGCGCTGACGAAGGCTGCATCGCGGGTGGCCACACCGCAGATCCGCAACGTCGGCACGATCGGTGGGAATCTCCTGCAGGACTCACGGTGTCCGTACTATCGCGGCCCGTGGTACTGCTATCGCGCCGGCGGTATCCAATGCGACGCGCGTCACGGTGTGAATCAGGAGCATGCGATCCTCGGCGGGAACCGCTGCTACACCGTCTCGCCTTCCGACATGGCTCCCGCGCTCATCGCGCTGGGCGCAATGGCCACGATTCACGGACCGGCGTCGCGTCAGGTGCCCGTAGAAGACCTGTTCATGCCACCCGCCGAAAACATCACGATCATGCATCGCGTCACTCCAGGACAGATCCTGTCTGAGATCACGGTACCGATCCAGACCGGCGTGCGGTCGACGTTCATCAAGCACGCCATGCGGAACTCGTGGGACTTCGCCATCGCCAGCGTCGCCGTCGCGCTCCGGGTCGATGCCGGCCTCGCTCGTGACGCTCGCATCGTCCTCGGCGGAGTGGCACCGATCCCATGGCGCAGCCAGGAGGCCGAACGAGCGATCGAGGGCAACCGGCTCGATCGCACGACGATTGAGGCAGCGGCGCAGGCGTCCATTGCCGGGGCGCGTCCGCTTGCCCAGAACGAATACAAGATTGCCATCGTGAAGAAACTGGTGCGCACCGCACTGATAGAGCTCGCGCAATGATCGATGCTCTTCGTCGATGGTTCGCGCGCACAGAAGTTCGACTGGAGCCGCGGGCGATCTCCGGGCGTGAAGTCTCCTTCGCTGACGGTTACAGTCTGCTCGAGCTCGAGCGGGCAGGCATGACCGAAGATCAGGCAATCGCCGCGGCACTGCCTATCGATCGCCAACGCACGTCATCGCTCGGTTGCAATGTGATCCAGCTCGAAAAGCTGCTCACACGTGACAAAGGGGCCGACCGGGCGTGATACGTTGACCGCGAACTTCAGCGGCAAGCGCATCCCGTTGAATTCGCGAGCGTTCCGGAACCGCGTCGGGTTTCACCCTACGAGCGTGACGCGGCCTTCGCCGACGACGGGAATCGTATCCATAAAGATGCGCCATCTCTGCTCGACACTCGTCCGATTCTGTGACAGCGAACCGCCGTACCAGATCGTCGACCCAGAGTTCGACTCGGACCGAGTCCATCTGCGCTGCACCGTGAAGGCGAGGTCGGCAACCAGCACCCGGACGCTAAAGACAGGCGGAAGCACCGACCGTCGACCGCCAGGCAGTTCCAGGCGCAGCCCCTCCGCGCTGACGTCGACGATATGCGCGGGGACGCCATTGACAACGGCCTGGATCGGAGCGACCCGCTTCCGTATCGATCGTCGAACCGGCTTGTCCTGGTGCAGAGCCATCGTCACAAAGCACGTGAGCATCGTTTGATCGACAGGTCGCGTCAGATGCATCGTTCGCCCGCTCCAGCTGACCGGCCGCGAGCCAGCGTCCTCGATCAGGATGATGGGGGTGAGTGGATTCCGCGCGCGCCCTTCAATCTGTGAACGGGCATCCAAGGCGAAGGACACGTCCGCAATGACCAGATCGAACGGTTGGGCTCGCATTGCATCCCCAACCTCGCGAACATTTGAACACCACACCGGATCGAATCCAGCCGAAAGGAGCCCATCGTAGACGGCCGCGCCTTCAAAGGCATCTGCCAACGCAACGATCACACGGAGACGTTCACCCATCGTGACCACAGTTTGGCAACCGCCGTGCCAGCGGCAGGAACCTGGGGCAGTGCTGCAAAGCCCGGAGAAATGGGGCTGTGTCGCCGGTGTCCGAGGATGGTTGCCTGAACGTCGCCAGATCGTGCGCCTTTCTTGAACACGATGCAGCAAGTACGTCGCTTATGCACGATTACGGTCGTCGCCGAACGGGAATCAAAACAGAACCCGCGCTGACGGCCTCCCCCTAAGCTGTCGAACGCCCCGAGCCGAGATCTTTTGGCGAGGTACCTGGCATGTGGAATCAAGAAGATCCGAGACACAAACAAGTTCAGCCTGCGCCGCTCCCTGACAGCGGATCGCGCAAGGCCGGCGATGCGAGCGACACGCGCGCGCATCTGGGACGTTCCATTTTCATCAAGGGCGAAGTCAAAGCGTCGGAAGACCTGACAATCGACGGTACAGTGGAAGGCCGCATCGACCTGCCGGATCATGTGTTAACCGTGGGACCGAACGCGGCAATCATGGCGGATGTTACCGTCCGGGTGGCCACGGCGCTGGGATCAGTAGTCGGCAGCATCGTCGCGCGCGAGAAGCTCGACGTGCGCCAAGGAGGATCGGTCGAAGGAACCGTCTCGTGCGGACGCCTGTTAGTGCAGGAGGGCGCAAACATCAACGCCAAAGTGGAAACGAAGGTTGAACAAAAGCCGAAAGGGAAGGCGAAAGGCCCCGAAGCGCTACCCTCGGTGGCGTAACCCCTCGCGAGACGGTACGGGAGGCCGGTGGTCTGAAACGCACCTTGGCTAGAAATTGAACGTCACGTTCAGACGCACAAATCGCGGCGGCACAATCGACGTTGGCTGCAACCAACTCGCGCCCTGCGTGGCGTAGTCGAACGTCTGCTCGTAGCCGGCCGGATCGTTGGTGTTGAACAGGTTGTAGAGGTCGACGCCGACATCCGCCCGTCTCGAGCCGAACCGAAGGATCTTGGCGAAACGCATGTCAATCTGGGTTACGCGTTCGCCGTACACCTGCGCCGGCTCCACCAGGTTCACCATCGTCGTGCCGTTCGCGTTGGAACCGGATGGCAGGCGGCCGAGCAGGCTCTGCACGACGGTGTTCGGAACGTTGTAATTGGCTGACAGCGATGCCCCATTGGTGGCCGAGTTGTTCGCTTGCAGGAAGGGGATCGTCGTGCGCAGCGAGCGGAACGTTCCGCTCACGAGCACATCAACCTTGGGAACTGTGTAGCTCGCCAACCCTCGCACCGCGGTGATCCACGGCTCCGTCACCGCGCAACCGCGTGGATCGGGGCTATCGATCTTGACCACCGTCTCGCAGCGGTCCTGGACGCCACGCCCCGTGCTGGTGCCTCCCTGGAGCGTGACGCCACCCCCCAATCGCGCGTTGGCAGTGACATCGACCCCGTGCCAGTACCACGTGCGCGCCGGCCCGAAGTTCGTCTCGAACGTCTGGAAGTTCCGGGCACCCCGCGCGAACGCGGCGGGCGTCGGATCGTATGACGTCACCGGATAGCCGCCTCCGCCAGGGAGATCGGGATCGAGGGGTGCCGTCAGCGTCCACGGCTGGTAATCCTCCGGCCCGATGAGCAGATTGTCGGTCACGACAAAGTTCTGGAACCAGCGCCGGTTGTAGCCGACTTCCAACGCGACGCGCGGCAAGACCTCCTGCTGCACGGACACTCCGAACTGCCAGTCGGATTCGCGCACACCCCACCCTTCCAGGATGGCCGGGTCGATCGTCGTCAGGTTGGGATTCGGATTGCCGAAGTTGAGATCGTTCCCTCCCAGCGCCGCGCAGCGGTCGCCTCCGGACGCCAGGTTGTCCTGCAGTCGCGGATTGGACAGGTCGCAATCGATCCGGAAATTGCGATTGCCGTCGGTCCACGGCCGTGCCGTCACGCGCGTCACGGTCTTCACAGCCGGATTGTTGGCGGCGTAGACACCGCCAACCTCAGCGCTCTTGAGATATTTCCCGAGGTTGGCCTTGAGAGCGGTCTTGCCCGTGCCGAACACGTCGTAGGCGACACCTAATCGCGGCGTGATGTCGTTGTAGCCCTTGACGCTCACCGTGCGCTCGAACGAGATCGGCTCCGGGTTGAAGATCGACGTCTCGGTCGTGCCGTTGCCCTCGGCGGGCGCCCAACTCCAGGCGCGGTCGTACCGAATCGCGCCTTGCAGCGTCAGCTTGCCCAGCGTCCATTGATCCTGCGCGAACAGCGCCGCCGTCATCGTGCGATCGGTGGTGTCCCACCGCGGCGCAAGAAGGTATCCAAAGCTGATGGGACTGCGATTGTTGAACGTGTAGCGCAACTGAGAATCGTTGGCGACGCGTCCTGAGGTCTGCACCAGGGAGGAGCCCATGTAACCAACTTTGAAGTTGTGTGCCCCGCTGACATGCGCGACTGACGCCCGCCACTGCATCGAGGTTGCTTTGTTGTCTGCAAACGCGTGCGCGTTCGGATCGTAGAGGCCGCGATAGCTGAAGTTCGCGAGGCCATAGATGGACGATTGCTCGGTGACGGGAATCAGATCGGTGAGCCCGTCGGGCGGCACCTGACCGTTGCCGGCGAACCGGTAATGAAACCGCGAGAATCCAGCGTCGAGCAGCAGCCGATTGGAGACCGGCGACGACCACGTCGCCTGGGTCACGTAGTACGGCAGGTCGTGATACCCGGGAAACGCTTCTGGCGCGTTGGTGGAGTTCCCAATCGCGATCCAGTCCCCGCCGCGCCCCCTGCATCCCTCCCCGCTTGACGTAAGCGTGGAACCCTGACAGCGATACTGATTTTCCTGGGAGAACGACACCCGGTTACGCGGCGTCAGCTGGTCGGTCAAGCGGATCGAGAAAACGTCGTAGCGTGATGCATTGCGCGTCACGACTCCCTCGTCGCGCGCGTAGTCCCAATGCGACGGATCGCCGGCGTAGAGGTTGGCGTACGCCCCTGAAACGGCCGTCGCCTGTCCGAACGTCCGGGCGGTGCCGAAGAACCACAAACGATCTCGCAGTATCGGTCCACCGTAGGATCCGTTGACATCGAATGCGTTGATGAGCGCGGACGGTTCCAGAATCCCGATCGCCCGCAACTCGTCGTCAACGTTGTTCGCGCGCGACCACTCGCCCGCGCCGCTGTAGAAAGCCGACCCGGCGAACGTGTTGCCGCCCGAGCGCGGCACGAGATTCATGATGGGCCCGCCGGTTTCTGCTTCACCCAAGCCGCCGGATACGAGCACCTGGATTTCATCCACGTTGGACACGTCGTAGGCGAGCGACGAGACGCCTGCGCCCGACCCGGGCTCTGTAACCAGCAAGCCATTGATCGAGATGCGTCCTTCGTTCTGACGCCCGCCGTGCGCGGTGAAGCGGTTGATCTGACCGGGGTTCGTCTCGGCGCCGACGCCACCGGTCGGCATCAACGACGCGATGTTGCTCATGATGCCGGTGTAGCTGCGCGTGACCGGCAGCGACTGGATCACGTCATTACTCAGCACCGTCTCCCTGCGTGTCGTCTGCACGTCGACGACCGGTGACTCGCCGGTTACCGTGACCGTTTCCTCGACGCTTCCGAGACGCAACTCGACGTCCACGCTGATTGCGCCGGAGCCCGAAAGCGTCACGCCTTCACGCACGACTCTGGAGAATCCGGGCAGCATGTACGTGATCGAGTAGACGCCCGGCGGCAAATCCGTAATGCGGTACTGGCCCGATCCATCGGTAACGCTACTGCGGGCCTTTTCGATGAGCGCCGAGCTGCTCGCTTCGACGGTTACTCCAGGCAACACACCGCCGGACGGATCCCGGACGATACCGGCCAATGTCGTTTGCGCATGGGCGAATGTCGGTAGCAGGAGGACTGCAAGGAGGGACAACGAACGCGCAAGTGACCTCATTGAGACACCCCTTCCTCACGAGTGTGCGTCCGGTGGAGCCGAGCGCCCGACGATTGGGGGACATCCTACATCAGGATCATCGATCAGCTTGGCGATCTCATAGCCGCCAAGGCCCACCGTCGACTATCATCGAGTGCCATGAATGCATTCCGCCTTGCCGCCCTCTTCATCCTCATCGCGAGCGCTGCTGGCAGCGCGCAGATCCCGGTGACCAAGGAGCCGCATCATCGCGTCGTTTTCGAGAACAGTCAGTTCCGGATCCTGGATGTCGACCTCCCACCCGGCGAGAAGACGCTCGACCATTCGCACGATCGCGACGTGGTCACCATCTCGATGAGCAATGGCGCGGAGGTCAAATCGCAGTCAGCAGGACAATCGTCGACGGACCGCCCCCGGCGGCCGGTCGGGGACATTGAAACCACTGAGTACAGTGGAAAGCCAGCCACGCACAGCTTTCAGACTGTCGGCAGTACTGCCTACCATCTGTTTGCAGTTGAGAATCTGAAGCCGAGCGGATGGTCGTCGACGCCGGCAGTCTCGGCGGCAGGCACCACACTGGCGAAAGAGTCGCGCTCGTTTCGTGTCTACAACATCGCGCTCGACAAGGATCGGACGCAGACGTCTCACATGCATGCGGTCCCGACGATCGTCGTGCTCGTGAGCGGCAAGGTGATGTCGGAAGGGCCCGACGAGAAGGCTAAGGCGAACGCGCCTGCACCGGTCGGCCTCAAGCAGATCGACGCGCCAGGCCAGTGGGTGCTGATCCCGGCCGGCGACGCGCATCATCTGGTGAAACTGGGGACTAACGACGGCCAGATCATCGAGATCGAGGTGCGCTGATCAGCCCGGCGTTACGGTCCGGCTGAGGCCGGGATTCTTCGAGCTTCCAGCCGCACGTGTTTCCGACGAGACCCGCGAGCTTATCGAAGCCCTGCACCACGAATTCGGATGTCACTTGCGGTGCGTTGTACGGCGTGAAGCTGAAACGCAGCCGCTCCGCGCTCGCCAGACGACGGGCGAGAGCAACACTGTTCGGCGCGAAGAGCTCCTGACCAGTCACCGAGTCGGTCCATTGCTGCGCCGATTCCTGATCATCATCGATCTGCAAATGCACGGTATGGCTGCCCGCCTGTCCTTCGATGCTCGCGGCCGACTGGATCGCGACGAATACTTCGGTGGTGCGATAGAGACAGCGGACCACGAGCAGCGGGCGCACGCGCGCCATCCACACGTTCACATCGTGCGTGGCCTTCAGCTCGAAAGAGATCGTCTTCGATCCATCGTTGGCCCACGCCGCCTGGCGGTTACCGGCCCACGTCGGTGCCGGGGCCGATTCGACAACCGGAGCGGCAGGCGCTGGCTTCGGTGTTGGAGACTGGATGGTTGCGACGGGCTGCGGCGATGCCGCTGGCTGCAGTGACTGCAGCACGACCATCGCGATGACACACACGAGGACGCCGGCGCCACCGACAAGGGCGAGCGACCACGCCTTCTTCTCCCGAGCGGGCACGGCTTCCCGAGGGAGCGCCGTCGTCTCGGGCTCTGGGTCTTTCCAGTCCACGAGTGGAATTAGCTCCGTCGCGCTGGTCTGCGTCGTGACCGGTGCCGCGACCGCGGCGGGCTCCTCGGCCGCGACCTCGTGGCCGCACGTCCAGCAGGTTCCGGCGGGCGAATGCAGCGGCGCCTCACATCGCGGACACTTTCGAAAGTCTTGCGCGTCATGCTCCGACATAGACATATCCATCGGAGTGAGTGGCAAGCCATATGCCGCGCCATTGCCGGCCGAAGTGTGACGATCTGCGGGATCCGGTTACAAAATGGTTGGCGCGCCTGACAGGATCAGTCCTGTGCAGAAACGGCAGCCGATTACGGCGCTGCACACACGAAGTTGGCCGCTTCGTCCGTGCTGCCCGAGCCCTTGTACTTCGCGACTTGCGGAAATGGGCACAACGGCCGCGTCATCGGAGCCGCATTGCCGCGAGCGACATTCCGTGACGCCGTGATCTGCGCGGGCGCTTCACCCTGCTCGCGCCAGCGTTCCATTGCGCCGAGGAAGTCCGCCTGGTCCGGCCCCACTCCCCCGCCGCAATGGGCGACGCCGGGAAGCAGGAACAACCGCATCCAGTCATCGGCCGCGCCGCCGCCGCTGGCCTTTGCCGCTTGCGAGTAGTAGTTGATCGTGTTCTCGGGCGCCGGCCCCGGATCCGCCCACCCGTGCCACAAGAGAAGCTTTCCTCCCCGCGCCTTGAATTTCGTGAGATCGGGATTGCTTGCTTCGATGAAGCTGGCGTTCTTCAGCGTGAGGGCAAGGTCCTTGTCGAGATCGAACGACATCGTGTCCCAGTTCGCATCGCGGTGGCCGACGAATCTGGGCATGTCTCCCCACAACGGGCTCACCGGTTTGCCGACAACTGGAATGCGCGCCGCGTATCCCGATTCGACTCCGGGCGACCGGCCCGGATAGACGATGTCACCGGACTTCGTTTTGACCGGGAGATAAAACTGCTTCGCGGTCTCGACTTGGGCAGGGGTTAGGCAGTCAGGACCGTCGCCGGCCTTGCACGCGAGCGTGCCGGGATCGAACTTGCACGCGCGTGGGTCGTTGATGATGCTGTCCTTCACGCCATCATTGGCGTCGCATGCGGCGACGACAGCATTCGCTACGAGAGTCATCTTGCTCTGAGGCACGATACGATCCGGGTTTTTGAGCATGTGCACCTGCAACGCCGTCTGTGAGACGTTCATATGCACCATGTTGTAGACAGGTGCGCCGGCGATGATGGCATCGAAGTCGTCGGGATAGCGCTGCGCCTCCATCATTCCCTGGCGCCCACCGGTGGAGCAGCCCTGGTAGTAGGACAAGCGCGGCGGACGGCTGTAGAACGCGCTCACGATCGTTTTCGACTGCACCGTCATCTCGTGCATCGCGCGGTACGCGAAATCCACGAGTTTGTCCTGGCTCAGCGCAAACTGCGCACCGGCGGCGGCGTCAGAATGACCCGTGTCGTTGGAAGCAGCGGCGTACCCTCGACGAAGACCGGTCGCGATCGCATCCCGCGAGATCGTGCCCGCCCACCCGCCATTGCCAACCGCGAGGAACTTGCCGTTCCAATTCTCAGCCGGCAACCAGATCTCCATCTGTATCTGTGAATCCGCTGCTGGCGTCAGCGTCGCAGCGATGCGGCAGAAAGCCGGCAACTGCGCGAACGCGGCGGCCCCCCGTCCCGCCTCGGGCGCGGTAAACGCGCCGGCCGCGATCAATTGCGCGCTCGTCACCCTCGCGTGTGGAAGGGCGAGCGACGCCAGCGCCTCGCACCCATGAGCGCTGGTTGCCGGTGGCGCAGGCGCTCGATGTTCGGGAGGTGCCTGAGCGTGCACGGGGACACTCGCAAGGACAGCAGCGAGCACCACGCCCACCGCGACGTGACCGGTCCGGCTAAAGCCGAACATTACGGTGTTCTTCATTGTTCGATCCCCTTCGGAAATCGATCCCTTACGAGATTCAACATGATGTTGTGTTCCAGCAGCGCTTTGAGCCCGGCGAGCACCAACGAAAATCCCTCAGTGGAGTTGGCCACCCGCTTCATCAGCTCGTCGCCCGTACCGGCAAAGCCCGTTTCAGTAATGCGCACGAATGTCGAGCCGTCGTCCATCGCGTTGAACGCCCATTCGACTGTTGTGACCTTCTCGTATCCCGGCCACTCAATGACGATTCGTTTGTCCGCCTCGATGGTCCTGGCGGTAACCGGTATCGCAAACCCGTACATCTCCCATTCCCAGTGCACCTGCCTGCCGGCCTCGAGCCGGCCAGTGCTCCTGCTGAACCAGAACTTCGTCGTGATGTCAGGGTCGATAAAGGCGTTGAAGACCTCGGCGACCGGCCGGCGGATGAGCATCCCCGTTTTCGATACTGGCGGCGTCGTGCGCTGCGTCCTGATTGCCGCAATTTTTCTCGGAGCGGCTTTTCGCTTTTTGGCCGGCGCGGCTTTCCTGGCTGCTGCTTGACGCTTGCGAGCCACGGCGCCCTTTTTTGCGGCTGCTCTGGGTTTGACCTTGCGGGGTGACTTGCTCATGCTCGCGCGAATTCTAGCAGACCGGTCGCGCGCCGCCTGGCGCGTCATGATGCCCGCCATTTCCAACGTATCTGTTTGAGCGGGTCAGCCACAAGCCGGTCCGGTCCAAACGCTCACGGCGACACACAGAAGGACATCGAGGTTCCTTCGCGTGCAGCACCGCAAATCAACCGAAAGGACGAACCGTCGAGTTGGACGGAGGCCGCGGATCCACAGGAGGCACCGAGAACCGGAGCACGAAGGGAGGCGCCAGTTACTCACCCCGGCTTGTCTATGCTGTTTCGATCGGGCAGCGGCAGCGTACCTTGATCACCACAACCAAATGGATGCCTCGCCTATCAATACTCTGTGGTTTGCCGCGTCATCGTATTGGTGAGCTTCGTGGTCTTCGTGGTGGCCAAGTATCGAATCCTGCACCCACGTACTTCCAAACTCTCAATAACCACTCCCAGCGTGCGGGTGCCTGGGACTTGGCAGCTGCAATCTGCCAGTCAGATTCGAATCTTCCCGAGACTTACAGGCTATTCCCTGCTCAGGCCGAGCGCGCGGATGCGCTTGTGCAGGTTGGTTCGCTCGACGCCGAGGATGCGCGCCGCGCCGGAGACGTTCCAGTTGGTCTGTTCGAGCGCCTCCACGATGCGGTCGCGTTCGGCGGCGTCGCGAACCCCGTGCAGTCCCGTCGCCGCCGAGGCGGGCGGAAGGCGAATCTCCAACGGAACAGAATCGATGGTGATTCGGTTGCCCGGTGTGAGGATCGCCATCCGTTCGACAGCGTTTCGCAACTCGCGAACATTCCCCGGCCAGTCGTGGCGCTCGAGCATCGGCAGGACTTCATCGTCCATCGTCTTCGGCTTGAAGTTGTTGCGCGCGCAGAACTCGGCGAGGAAATAGGCGACCAGCTCGCGCACATCCTCACGTCGCTCACGCAGCGCGGGCACGCGGATCGGAACCACGCTGAGGCGATAGAACAGATCCTGCCGGAACTTCCCGTCGGCGACGAGCTCGTCCAGCCGACGATTGGTTGCCGAAATCACTCGCACCGTCACGCGAATCGACTGCTCGCCGCCCAGCCGCTGAAACTCGCCGTCCTGCAGCACGCGAAGCAGCTTGGCCTGAGACGCCTCGTGAAGGTCCCCGACTTCGTCGAGGAAGATACTGCCGCCATCGGCAAGCTCGAACTTGCCGCGCCGCAGCGCCGCGGCACCAGTGAACGCGCCCTTTTCATGACCGAACAACTCGCTTTCGATCAGCTCGGTTGGAATCGCCGCGCAATTGACCTTGACGAACGGACGCGAGGCGAACGGGCTCTCGCGGTGAATGTGTTCAGCGAGGAGCTCCTTGCCAGTTCCCGATTCTCCCGTCAGCAGGACGCCGGCGTCGGCGCGAGCGACTTGCGTCGCTTCGCTCACGGCGCGCTGGAACACCGCGCTACGCCCGATCATGCGCGGGCCCTCCCCCATCAGTTCCCGATAGCGCTGGTTTTCGAGCTGCAGATCGGAACGCTCGAGCGCGTTCTTCACGACCAGAAGAACGCGATCGCGGGCCAGCGGCTTTTCGAGGAAATCGAAGGCGCCGCTCTGCGTGGCTTCGACCGCATCGCGAATCGTTCCGTGTCCCGAAATCATCACGACCGGCATCTCGTCGCCCCGCTGGCGCAGCAACCGCAACAGATCGATGCCGTTGCCGTCGGCGAGTCGCAGGTCGACCAGATAGAGGTCGACCTGGCCCATAGCGCGGAGCGCGTGAAATCTGGCGGCCGACTCACAGATCGAGACGCGGTAACCCTCTCCTTCGAGAATCAAGCGAAGGGAAAGGCCGATGTTGGGCTCGTCGTCGACAATGACGATGTGGCGTTTACGAGTCATACGGACGCCGCGGTCGATTCAGGAGCCGAGGGTAACGCAACTCGAAAGCCGGCGCCGCCAAGCGCTCCCGTGACGAGCGTGATATCGCCCCCGAGCAGCAGTGCGTTCTTTCTCGCAATCGAGAGTCCCAATCCCATTCCGCGTTTTTTGAAGGTGATCGTCGGTTCGAACAGCGTCCGGCGCGCCTCGTCGCTGAGGCCCGGCCCCGAGTCGTGCACTTCGACGACGACTTGTCCACCCTGCGACTGCGAGATGGTCATGACCGACCCACCAGGCCCCGCGGCTTCGGCGGCGTTCTCGAGCAGGTTCGTCAGGATGCCTTTCACGAGATCGGTTCCCGCGTGCACGCGCGGGCCGCGCACGTCGAGCTTGAAGCTGTAAGCCGTCTCCGGGTGTGCCGGTTTGAGGAGCGCGACGCGCTCGGCGATCAGCACGTTCAGATCGAACACCTCTGGATTGACCGGCGGCTCGCTCGCAAACTCCGAGAAGGCGCGCACCCGCCGCTCCAGCGTTTCGATCTCGCTCACCACGATCTGAACGGCCTGATCCATGAAAGCTCGATCGGCGAGAGGCTGCCGGGCGAGCATCTCTTCGACAGTCAGCCGGATCGGCGTAAGCGAGTTCTTCAGCTCGTGTGCGGTCTTGCGGGCGAGCGACTGCCAGCTCGACATCTGCGTCAGATAGACCAGCCGCTCGCGGCTTCGCCGTAGCTGTTCCGCCATGTCGTTGAAGGCATCCACCGCGTGTCCGACTTCATCGTCGCGGTCTTTCTCGAGCCGGCGATCCCACTCCCCTGCCGCGAAGTCGGTCAGACCGGCGGTGAGCTGCCGAATCGGGCTGCTGATGCGATGCGCGATGAACAGCAGCGGCGCCAGTGAAATGAGCCAGACGACACCCACGAGGAGAAGGAGTGTCAACGTGAACCCACGGCGCAGATCACGCGACTCGAGCGAGCCGACGAGCTCCCGCGTGCGACGGAACTCGTCCGACAGTTCCTGCATCCGGATCGCACCGAGATCGCGGCGATAGATGTCCACGCCTGCATTCGTCTTGCGCATGAAGTCCAGGTGATCGCCGCCGGGGCCCGACACGCTGGATCGTTCCGGTTCGCCGCTCTCCCAGAACGCGCGAACGTCTTCGGGCCAGGTATCGAGGTCAGCAACGGGATACGACGTCGCCGCCAGCCGGCCATCGAGCGCCTCTCGCTTGAGGTCATCACGTTCCCGCTGATAGAACTGCCGCACGGTTCCCTCGAGCGTGCGCGACAGGCGATCGAGTTCCTCCGTCGTGGCATAGCCCAGGCTGCGCTCGAGCAACGAGGTCGTGATCCAGATCGTCGCGCCGAGCGGCATCACGGTCGCGATGATGAAGGCGAGGAGCAGTCTGGCTCGAAGACTATGCATGCACGTCTAACGGATCACGGCAATCGAAACGGTCCCGCGTCCACCGATTTTGCCAAATCAGCCTCTTCCCGTCGTCGGCTCAGCCGGTCGATCAGGCCGCGCAGCGTATACCGCTCGCCCGGGGCTTCGTTGGCCTCCGCGCCGACATCGGG
>JBKPNV010000060.1:0-3528 GCA_046732795.1 Acidobacteriota bacterium | reverse complement strand
TGGTCAGCGATGAGACAACGATGACCGAGCGGTTCATCCGCCACGGGAATTACCTCACGCACATCTACATGATTGAGGATCCCAATTACCTGACCGAGCCGCTGATCAAGACCAACGGGTTTCAGCTGACCGCGAACCCGGTCATGCAGCCCTACCCGTGCTATCCAACAGTCGAGGTGCCGCGCGAAAAGGGTGACGTGCCGCATCATCTGCCGGGCGAGAACCCGTTCCTCGAGGAGTACGCCAAAAAGCACAACCTTCCCCAGAGAGCGGTGCGCGGCGGTGCCGAGACCGCATTGCCCGAGTTCATGAACACTGCCGCAACGCCGGCAACTGTCAAGCCGGATCCGCCGATCAAGAAGCCAGCCCCCGTCGTCGACAACGACGTGCATTCACTGCACGTTCAGGGCAACGTGTGGATGCTCCATAGCGGTGGTGTAAACGCCGCCGTTCAAATCGGTGAGGAGGGTGTGCTGGTCGTCGACACCATGACCGCCGGACTGGCCGACAAGCTCGTCGCCGAAATCAAGAAGCTCGCCGGCAATAAACCCATACGCTGGATCGTGAACACGCAGCTGGATCCAGACCACACGGGCGGCAATGCGAAAGTGGCCGAAGCAGGCGAGTCGATCATCGCCGGTAACTTCGCAGGCCAGGCGGGGCAGGCGGCCGCGAACTTTGCCAAGGTGCTGACGCACGAGAACGTCGAGGCGCGCCTGGTCAAAGTGCAGCCGGCACTGCCGACGCAGGCGCTGCCTACCGACACGTTCTTTACAGACGAATTCGAGATGCACTTCAACGGCGAGGCCGTGCAGTTCATCCATGTGCCGAACGCCCATACGGATGGCGACGTCATGGTCTTCTTCCGCAAGTCAGACGTGCTCGTGGCCGGTGATGCCTTCAATACGGTGACGTTCCCCGTCGTCGATATGGAAGACGGCGGCAGCCTCAATGGCGTGGTGAAGACGCTCAACCGGATTCTGGACATCACCGTGCCGGAGGACAAACAGGAAGGCGGCACCTATGTAATTCCGGGTCACGGCCGGCTGACCGACGAAGCCGACGTCGTCGAGTATCGCGACATGATGACGATCATTCGCGACCGCATTCAGAACGCGATTAACAAAGGGATGACGCTCGAGCAGGTGAAGGCGGCGCGCCTGGTCCGCGACTACGAAGGGCGATATGGCGCGGCTCGTGGAGCGGCAACGGCGGATGCGCTTGTCGAGACGGCGTACCGCAGCCTCAAACAGGAGTCGAAGTAATACGCAGGTAAAAGGTCAAAGCGCAAAGCTCAAAAGTTGAGTCAAACGCCTAAGGTTCGAGGTCGAGGGTTCAAGGTCAGGGTTCAAGGTCGGAGGTTCAAGGTCCAAGGTCGAAGGTTCAAGGTGCAAGGTGGAGAACCAAGTGACAAAGTGCATTCCGGGCGCGCGTGTGCGCGCCGTCGTCGCGGTGGTCGTCGTCCTGAGTTCCGGCATCGTACTGGGGGCGCAGCAGGGTGGTCGTGCTGGCGAAGCGGCGCAGGCACCCCCGACGCCACAGGCTGCCGCACCCATCGATCTGACCGGCTACTGGGTCTCGGTCGTCACCGAAGACTGGCGCTGGCGCATGGTCACTCCGCCCAAGGGCGATTTCGCGAGCGTGCCGCTCAATGCTGAAGGAACGAAAGTCGGCAACTCGTGGGACCCGGCCACTGACGGATCGTGCCTGGCTTACGGCGCAGCCGGCCTGATGCGCAACCCCACACGGGTGCACATCACGTGGGAAAACCCACAAACCATGAAACTCGAGACCGACGCGGGAGTGCAGACGCGACGGTTTGTCTTCGGCGCAGGCCAGCCCCCCGCGCAGCGCTCACTGCAAGGCTATTCGGTCGCGGAGTGGGAGATGGCCGGTGGCGGCGGACGTGGCGGTGGTGGTGGCGGCGGTGGCGGGCGCGGTCAAGGAGGGGCAGCCGCCGGCCCGCGGAACGGGAATCTCAAGGTCACGACGACCATGATGAGTGCGGCGTGGCTGCGGAAGAATGGTGTGCCGTATAGCGAGAACGCGACGCTGACCGAGTACTACGATCGCTTCGCGGCGCCCAACGGCGACGAGTGGTTTGCGGTGACGACGATCGTGTCCGACCCGAAGTATTTGAACCAGGACTTCGTGACGAGCACCCACTTCAAGAAGGAAGCCGACGGCACCAAATGGGCGCCCAAGCCCTGTAAACCCTGAGGCTGTCCACTCCCAATATCCCAAAAGCCAACTCCCAAGAGCCTCAAACCCTCGGGAGTTGGGAATTGGAAATCGGGCGTTGATCGCGCTAATTCCAGAGTTGCCGAGAGGCGAGCCGGGCGCCCTCGACGAGCGCTTGCAGCTTGGCCCACGCCAGCGACGGGTGAATGCGGCCGCCGAGGCCGCAGTCGGTCCCGGCAACCACGTTCTCGCGGCCGACAAGCCTTGCGTACTGGACGATCCGGTCGGCGACGAGTTCGGGATGCTCGACGACATTCGTCGCGTGCGACACGACGCCGGGAATCAGCATCATGCCTGGCGGCAACGTCACGTCGCGCCAGACCTTCCATTCGTGCTCGTGCCTGACGTTGCCCGCCTCCAGCGAGAGCGCGCCCGCGCGCACCGTGAGCAGTAAATCGACGATGTCCCGTAGCGGGATGTCGGTGAGATGCGGTCCGTGCCAGCTGCCCCAGCACATGTGATAGCGGACGCGGTCCTGCGGGATGCCGTCGAGCGCGTGGTTCAGCGCGCGGATGCAGAGGCGTGCGTAGTCACGGTACTGCTCGAGGGTCACCGTCGGATCCATGGCGTCCCAGTTTTCGGCCATCCCCGGGTCGTCGATCTGCAGCACGAAGCCCGCATTCACGATCGCGCGATACTCGACGCGCATCGCCTCGGCAATGGCGAACAGGAATTCTTCTTGTGTCTTGTAAAACCGGTTCTGCTCGCGACCGAAGCTGCCGGGAGCGACGGCGGTCATGAACGCTTCTGTTGCGCGGCTCCGGTCGACCGCGGCGCGGAGATTGTCGATGTCGGCCTGCAGCGCCGCATGCCCCTTGTAGGTCACGGGACTGACGATCGCGCGCGACATCGGACGCCGGCCGCCTGCGAACATCTCGCGATCGATTTCCGTGTACAGATCTGAGAACGCCTGGCGATCGCGCCGTTGGTAGAAGTCACCGGGGATCACTTCGGCAACCGCGGGTCCACCGGCGGGCGCGTCGTGTGACGTCACCTCCCAGCCGGTCAGGCGCTGCATCACGTAACTCACCCACGCGCCGTAGTCGATGCGTCCGCGCATCGCCTTGCCGAATTCGCCGTCGTTGACGACGCTGATTCCGATGTCGATCTGCCGCTGCACGACCTCGGCAACCGCGTTCCGGAGTTGCGCGGCTCGATCGCCGTCGGAGGGCCGGTCCTGCTGTGGGGCTCCGGCAGCGGAGGCGGGGTCCTGGGGTGCCGGCCCGGCAAAGGGCAGGAGAGTCTCCGGGCGCGGCAGCGCGCCGGCGTGTGTCGTCAGAATGTGTG
>JBKPNV010000059.1:0-11779 GCA_046732795.1 Acidobacteriota bacterium | reverse complement strand
CCGCATCCCGAATCCCGACAGGATTCAGAAAATGGCCATGTTCTCAGACAAGATCCGCATCCGCCTGAAGGCGTACGACTCGCGGATTCTCGATCAATCAACCGGCGAGATCGTCGATACGGCGAAGCGAACGGGCGCCCGCCTGGCGGGTCCGATTCCGTTGCCGACGTCACGCAATCGGTGGACGGTGTTGCGCTCGCCGCACGTCGATAAGAAGTCGCGCGAGCAGTTCGAGATCCGCACGCACAAGCGGCTCATCGACATCTTCGAGCCGACACCGCAGACCGTGGACGCGCTCATGAAGCTCGATTTGCCGGCTGGTGTCGACGTCGAGATCAAAGCATTCGGGAAAGAGCACGGCAAATAGAGCATCGGGGATTTATCGATCCACGACGATTCGACAATCAACGATCGCGAAATCACCGATGCGAGAGTCATTGATATGGTCACAGGACTGATTGGCAAGAAAGTCGGGATGACGCAGATGTTCGATGCCGATGGCACCGTGCATCCGGCGACCGTGCTCAAAGCCGGCCCGTGCATCGTCGCGCAGGTGAAGACGGCGCAAGGCGACGGCTACGAGGCGGTGCAGCTCGGGCTCGTCGAGGCCAGGCCGACGAAAGAGAACAAGGCCACGCAGGGTCACTTCAAGAAGGCCGGCGTACCGCCGACGCGCCTGCGGCGTGAAGTGAAGCTGAAAGAAGGTGGTGACCCGGTGAAGCCGGGTGATCAGGTGAACGTGTCGATCTTCGCCAACGGCGAGCGCGTCGACGTCATCGGCACCAGTCGCGGCAAGGGTTTCCAGGGCGTTGTCAAGCGCCATCACTTCGCCGGCGGTCGCGCAACGCACGGCTCGATGTTCCATCGCGCTCCGGGATCGATTGGTGCCTCGTCATATCCGTCACGAGTCGTGCGCGGGATGCGAATGGGCGGGCACATGGGTGCCGATCGCGTGACCGTGCGGAATCTGAAAGTGCTGCGTGTGGACGCCGAGAACAACCTGCTGATGGTCGAGGGCTCGGTGCCGGGCGGCCCCAACAGCGTGGTTGTGATCCGCAAGGCGGTGGCGGCCAAGAAGATCAAGATTGCACAGGCGGAGCCCGTGAAGAAGAAGGGAAAGAAATAAATAAGTCGGGACTCGGGGCTCGGGATTCGGGACTCGTCAAGCACGTGTCCTCCGGATCCCGGACCCCGGATCCCGAATCCCGGGAAGCATCATGACTGTAGATGTAGTCAATTCGCAGAACGAGAAGGTTGGCTCGCTCGATCTTCGCGACGACGTGTTCGGCGGCCGCGTGAAAACCGACTTGATCCACGAGTCGGTCGTTCGTGCCAATGCGGCAGAGCGACGCGGCACGCACGCGACGAAGAATCGCGCGGCAGTCAGCGGATCCGGCAAGAAGCCGTGGCGGCAGAAGGGCACGGGCCGCGCGCGCGTCGGCGAGATCCGCAACCCGCTGTGGCGGAAGGGTGGAACGGTGTTCGGTCCTCAGCCGCGCAGCTACGACTATCAGCTGCCGAAGAAGGTCGAGAAGGGCGCGTTGCGCGCAGCGCTCTCACAGCGGCTTCGCGACGGCGCTGTGATCGTCGTCGACGCACTGAGCGTGGCGGAGATCAGGACCAAGGCGGCGGCCGAGATGCTGAAGCGCCTCGGCGTCGACGGCAAGGCGCTGCTGGTCGACGTCAAGCCGGAAGATCGCCTCGCGCTCTCGGTGCGCAATATCGAGGGTGTGCGGCTGCTCGCGAGCAATCGCGTCAGCGCGCGCGACGTGATGAACACCCGGCGCGTCGTCCTGACGCAAGCAGCGCTGGAGAAACTGCAGGAGGCGCTGGGATGAAACTGACCGACGTCATTCGCAAGCCACTCATCACCGAGAAGACGACGGTGATGCGCGAGGACAGCCAGACGCTGGTGTTCCAGGTCGCGATGGACGCGAACAAGATCGACATCCGCCGCGCTGTCGAGCAGTTGCTGGGTGCCAAGGTGGCGAGCGTGCGCACGGCGTTGGCACACGGGAAGGAAAAGCGCCAGGGCCGGTTCATGGGCCGGCGCTCAGATTGGAAGAAGGCCTACGTGAAGCTGCGGGAAGGGGAGAAGCTCCCTGACTTCCTCCAGGGCGCGTAGCGCGCAGAACGCCGGAAGAGAGCCGAGAGCCGTCAAGGATCGAAAATGCCGATTCGCAAATACAACCCGACATCGCCGGGCCTGAGAGGCAAGACGTCGCTGACCTTCGATGAGATCACGACGAGCGAGCCCTACCGCCCCCTGACGGAGAGCCTGCATCGTTCGGGCGGGCGCAACAATCAGGGAGAGCTGACGTCGTGGTGGCGCGGCGGCGGGCACAAGCGCCTGTACCGCATCATCGACTTCAAACGCGACAAGAAGAACATTCCGGGCAAAATCGAAACGGTCGAATACGATCCGAATCGGTCCGCCCGAATCGCCCTTGTGACGTATGCCGACGGCGAGAAGCGCTACATCCTGCAGCCGCTGGGGATGAAGGTCGGCGACATGGTGCTGTCGGGCGACAACGTCGATATCCTGCCGGGCAACTGCCTGCCGCTGAAGAACATTCCACTCGGCACGACGATTCACAATGTCGAGCTACGCCCCGGGAAGGGCGGACAGATCGCGCGCAGCGCGGGATCGTGGGTTCAGCTCGTGGCGCGCGAAGGCGAGTACGCCTCGGTGAAGATGCCCTCGGGCGAGATCCGCAAGATCAACATCGAGTGTGTGGCGACCATCGGTCAGGTAGGCAACATCGATCACGAGAACGTGGCGTACGGGAAGGCCGGTCGCAGCCGGTGGCTGGGGAAGCGGCCGCACGTGCGTGGCGTGGCGATGAACCCGGTGGACCATCCGCTCGGCGGTGGTGAAGGCAAGACGTCCGGCGGCCGGCATCCGGTGACGCCGTGGGGGCAGCCGACGAAGGGCTATAAGACGCGCCGGCGCAAGACGACCGATCGTTTCATCGTCCAGCGACGGAAGAAGTAGCGGACAGCAGTTATGAGCAGATCACTGAAGAAGGGGCCCTTCGTCGACACCTCGCTTCTCGAGAAGGTCGAAGAGATGAACCGGGCCAATGAAAAGAAGGTCGTCAAGACCTGGTCGCGCCGCTCGACCGTCGTGCCAGAGATGGTGGGACACACGATGGCGGTGCACAACGGCAAGAAGTTCATCCCTGTGTACGTGACCGAGAACATGGTCGGCCACAAGCTCGGCGAGTTTGCCCCGACGCGAACGTTCAAGGGGCACACGACCAAGACGGAGAAGGCGGCCGCAACGGCGGCTCCGGCTCCGGCGGCGCCAGCCGGCAAGTCGTAGGGGATTACACGGCAGCTCGCTTGGTTGGGGAGTGGCGACGAAACGCCGGTTCATGAAACGGTTGGTTTCACGACGGGTGAGCAGTCCCGAGGTCACGTCACAAGCGAGTGAGGAGAGGAAATGGTTGAAGCACAGGCAACCGCACGCGGCGTTCGCACGTCGGCGCAGAAGGCCGGCCTCGTCTGCGATCTCATTCGCGGCAAGAGCGTGAACCAGGCGCTCGCGACCTTGCAGTTCACGCGCAAGATCATCGCGCGCGAGCTGGCCAAGGTCCTTCGCTCGGCGGTCGCGAATCTGCAGCAGAAAGAGGGATTCGGCGGCGATATCGATCGGCTCTACATCTCGGCGTGTTTCGCGAATCAGGGCATGTCCATGAAGCGCGTGCGGCCGGCCCCGATGGGACGCGCGTTCCGGGTAGTGAAGCGGACGGCGCACCTCACCGTGCGCATCACGGAGCGTCCGCTGAAGATTGCAAAGGTTGGCGCGGAAGGAGCGGCGGCTTCGGCGCGCAGGAGCGCGCGCGGGGCGAAAAAGGCCGCGGCGCCGTCGGAGTAGGTACAGCAGGCAGCAAGGAGACACACAGTGGGCCAGAAGGTTCACCCGTACGGATTTCGGCTCGGCTTCAACAAGACGTGGCGCTCGCGGTGGTACTCGGACCGCGACTACGCGAAGTTGCTCCACGAGGATCTCGCCCTGAGGCAGAACCTCAAGAAGCGCTTCTCGCACGCGGGTGTCTCGCGCATCGAGACCGAGCGTGCCGCCAACAAGTTGAAGATCGACATCTACACGTCGCGCCCCGGCATCATCATCGGGCGCAAGGGCACCGAGGTCGACAAGCTGAAGCAGGAAATCCAGAAGCGCACGAGCCGCGAGGTCTTCATCAACATCCAGGAGATCCAGAAGCCGGAGCTCGAAGCCCAACTGATTTCCGAATCGGTAGCGGTGCAGCTCGAGAAACGCGTGGCGTTCCGCCGCGCGATGCGCAAGGCAGTCGAGTCGGCGCTCCGCTTCGGCGCACGCGGGATCAAGGTCCGCGTCTCGGGGCGGCTGAACGGCGCGGAAATCGCGCGTTCCGAGTGGTACCTCCACGGCCAGCTGCCGCTGCAGACGCTGCGCGCCGACATCGACTACGGCTTCGCAGAAGCCAATACCACCTACGGCCAGATCGGTGTGAAGGTGTGGCTCTACAAGGGCGAGCGCCTGGTGCCGCGCGTGGGTCGAGATGAGGAATACCGGGATCGCGCGCCGCGGCGGGCGCCCGCGAGAGCGTAAGGGTACACGACGATGTTGATGCCGAAGAAGGTCAAGTACCGCAAGCAACAGCGCGGTCGCATGGCCGGGAAAGCGTGGCGCGGAGCCGATGTGTCGTTCGGCGACTATGGCCTGAAGGCGATGGAGCCGGCGTGGATCACCGACCGCCAGATCGAGGCGGCGCGCGTGGCGATGACGCGGTTCATCAAGCGCGGCGGAAAGATCTGGGTTCGCGTGTTCCCCGACAAGCCGATCACCAAGAAGCCTCAGGAAACCCGAATGGGCAAGGGCAAGGGCGCGCCCGAGCAGTGGGTCTGCGTCGTGCGTCCCGGCAAGATCATGTTCGAGATGGAAGGCGTGACCGAGGTCGAAGCGCGTCGAGCAATGCAGTTGGCGGCGGCCAAGCTGCCCATCAAGACGAAGTTCGCCGTACGGTTCGCGGAGGAGACAGCGTCATGAAGGCCGGTGAAATCCGCGAGCTGACGGTCGACGAACTCGATGCGCGCGTCAAGGATCTGGACGATCAGTTGTTCAAGCTGCGCATTCAGAAGTCGATGGGGCAGCTGGAAGCGCCAGCCAAAGTCCGCGGTGTGCGCCGCGACCTGGCGAGGATCAAGACGGTCCTGCGCGAGAAGCGGAATGCGTAGACGGTTCCGGATTCCAGGTTCCGCGTTCGAGGTTCGTCTTCGGAGTTCGAACTCGAACCGTGAGGGCCACGCCGAACCGAACGAGGAACATGGAACCAGGAACATGGAACCAAAATTATGAGCGTCAAGGCACAGGTAACCGGCACCGTCATCAGCGACAAGATGCAGAAGACCGTCGTGGTCGCGGTCGAACGGAAGGTCCGTCACGAGGTCTACGGCAAGACGCAGCGCAAGACGTCGACGTTTGTGGCGCACAACGAGAACAACGAAGCCAAGGTCGGCGACACCGTGGCAATCGTCGAGTCGCGCCCATTGAGCCGCCGCAAGCGGTGGGTGGTGACCCGTGTGGTCGCCAAGGCTCCTGAGGTGTAGGTGAAGCCATGATTCAGATGCGATCGATTCTGGATGTCGCCGACAACTCGGGCGCCCGGAAGATCTCGGTGATCAATCCCATTGGCGGGTCGGCCGGACGCTATGCCCGTCTCGGCGACATCGTGACGGCATCGGTGAAGGAAGCGACGCCCGATGGAACCGTGAAGAAGGGGCAGGTTGTGAAGGCCGTGATCGTGCGGACGCGGAAAGAGCAGCGTCGTCGCGATGGCACCTACATTCGCTTCGATCGGAACGCGGCGGTGCTCATCAACGATCAGAACGAGCCGGTGGGCACGCGCGTGTTCGGGCCAGTGGCCAGAGAGCTGCGTGAGCGCCGGTTCATGAAGATCATCTCATTGGCGCCAGAGGTTCTGTAGGTCATGTCGAGATTGCACACACCGATTCGCCGCAACGACACCGTCATCGTGACGGCAGGAAAGGACAGCGGCAAGCGCGGCCGGGTGCTGAAGGTGCTCCCGGTCAAGAACCGCCTGATCGTCGAAGGCGTGAACATGATCAAGCGCCATACGCGACCGAACCCGCAGCGCAACATCAAGGGCGGGATCGTCGAGCGCGAGGGTGCGCTGCACGCGAGCAACGTGCAGCTCGTCTGCCCGGAGTGCGGCAAGATGACCCGCGTCGGTCATGACGTCCGCGGCGATCGCAAGGTCAGGATCTGCCGCAAGTGCGAGGGAGTGGTCGACAAATGAGCCGCCTGAAAGATCGGTATTCGAACGAAGTCGCGCCGGCGCTCAAGAAGGAGTTCGGCTATCGCAATGTGATGGCCATCCCCAAGATCGAAAAGATCGTGGTCAACATGGGCCTGGGCGAGGCGACGTCAAACGCAAAGCTCGCTGACGTCGGTGCCGAGGAGCTCGGCCGCATTACGGGTCAGAAAGCGATGGTTCGCCGCGCGACGAAGTCGATCGCGCAGTTCAAGCTGCGCCAGGGCATGCCGGTCGGTGCGATGGTGACGCTCCGCGGAGAGCGGATGTACGAGTTCCTCGATCGCCTGATCAGCATTGCGCTCCCGCGCGTGCGCGACTTTCGAGGCGTGTCGCCCAAGGGGTTCGACGGCCGCGGCAACTTCACGCTCGGCCTGCGCGATCAGCTGCTCTTCCCCGAGATCGACTACATGAAAGTCGACAAGGCCCGCGGTATGAATGTGTCTGTCGTGACGAGTGCGCGAACGGACGAAGAGGCACGGAAGCTCCTCCAGTTGATGGGGATGCCGTTTAGAACGAATTAGTCGACAAGGAACAACGAATGGCCACGACTGCGAAAGTCGCCAAGGAAGCGAAGTCACCGAAGTACAAGGTCCGCCAGCGCAATCGCTGCAGGCTGTGCGGCCGCCCGCGGGCGTTCATGCGGAAGTTCCACATGTGCCGGTTGTGCTTCCGAAAACTCGCACTCGAAGGCGATGTCACGGGCGTGACGAAGAGCTCTTGGTAAAAACTCCCAAGACCCAACTCCCAGCTTCCAAGCCCGGCTTCGCGCCCACGGCTTGTGTTCGAAGGTTGGGAATTGGAAGTTGGCAGTTGGAAGTTGACGAGAGAGAACACAGATGACAGATCCGATTTCGGACATGCTGACGCGCTTGCGGAATGCGGTGTCGGCCAAGCACGCACGCGTCGACATGCCCGCCAGCAAGCTGAAGGCAGAGATCGCCCGTATTCTCCAGGACGAAGGCTACATCCAGGGGTTCCGCATCGTCGAGGAGCCGGCGACGCGGGAAGGCAAGCAGCCGCGGCAGCTCATTCGCGTGTTCCTGAAATACGGTCCGCGCGGTGAGAAAGTCATCAGCGGCCTCGAACGCATCAGTCGCCCGGGACGACGGGTGTATCTCGGCGTGCAGGACGTGCCGAGTGTCCTCGGTGGACTGGGAACGAGCATCCTGACGACCTCGCGCGGAGTGATGACCGGGCGTGCGGCACGCAAGGCCGGCGTCGGCGGCGAAGTGCTCTGCAACGTCTGGTAGAGGAAATATGTCGCGCATAGGCAAAAAACCAATTCCGATCCCGAAGGGCGTGACCGTCAAGATCGCGGCCGATGCGGTCGAAGTGCAGGGCCCGAAGGGCAAGCTGCGGCAGGCGCTTCCGCCAGGCATCCTCTTCTCGCAGGACGCCGGCGCATTGGTGGCGAAGCTGTCGCGTGAAGATGACGAACTGCGGAAATTCCATGGCCTTGCCCGCAGTCTGGTCGCGAACGCTGTTGCCGGGGTGACGGACGGGTTCAAAAAAGAGCTCGACATCGTGGGTGTCGGCTACCGCGCGGAATTGAAGGGAAAGCAGGTGCATTTCGCGCTCGGCTATTCGCACCCGATCATCTTCGACGTCCCGAACGGGATCGATATCGCCGTCGACAAGCAGACGCACATCGTCGTCACGGGCGTCGATCGACAGCTCGTCGGTCAGGTAGCGGCCAACATTCGTCGAATGCGCAAGCCGGATCCGTATAAGCAAAAGGGCGTGCGCTACACGGGCGAAGTGTTGAAGAAGAAGGTTGGGAAGACAGGAGCCAAGTAGTTCCACGTTCCGGGTTCGTGTTCGCGGTTCAGGTTCGTGGTTCGCGGTTCGTGGTTCAAGCGTTCGAGGACGGAGATGAGGATCAAGACGAAAGAGGATCGGCGAGACCGTATCAAGTATCGGATTCGCCGGCGTGTACAGGGCACGGTCGAGCGGCCGCGGCTGACGGTCTTCCGCAGCGTCGCCCACATGTATGTACAGGTCGTCGACGATGCTACGGGGCGGACGATTGCGTCGGCGTCGACGGTCGAGCCTGCGGTGAAGGGTGCGCTGGCGCAGAAAGTTACCGGCGGTAACGTCGAGGGTGCGAAGGCGATAGGCAAGGCGATCGCCGAGCGGCTGATCGGCCAGGGGGTCAAGCGGGTCGTCTTCGATCGCAACGGATTTCTCTATCACGGGCGCGTCAAGGCGGTTGCCGACGCCGCGCGCGAAGCAGGTCTGGAGTTTTAACGTGGCGCTAATGAACCGTACTCGCGAAAAGATCGACGCCTCGCAACTCGAGATCAAGGACAGTGTGGTCTCGATCAATCGCGTGACGAAGGTCGTCAAAGGCGGCAAGAACCTGAGCTTCAGCGCGCTCGTCGTCGTGGGCGATGGCCATGGCGTCGTTGGTTTCGGCGTGGGCAAGGCCAAAGAAGTCCCCTCGGCGATCAAGAAGGGTATCGAAGCCGCGAAGAAGAACCTGATCAAGGTCCCCCTCAAGGGGACGACCATCCCGCATCAGGTGGTCGGCCGGTTTGGATCGGGCAGCGTGCTCCTGAAACCGGCGCCCGAAGGCACGGGTCTTATAGCCGGGGGCGCCGTGCGTGCTGTCGTCGAGAGCGCGGGGATTCAGAACGTGCTGACCAAGTCGCTCGGGTCCGCGAACCCTCATAACGTCGTGCGTGCGACGTTTGCCGGGTTGATGGGATTGAAGGATCCGTCTCAGGTCGCGCGATTCCGCGGCAAGGAAGAGGCGGAGCTTGTCGGAGCTTGAGCGCCGCAAAGTCAAAGGTTAAAAGTCAAAAGGTCAAAGGTACGATGGCCAAGAAGGCACCGCAAGCCGACGGTAAGCGCATAAAGGTGACGCTCGTGAAGAGCACGATTGGGTTCAACCGGACGCAGGACGAAACGGTGATTGGTCTGGGTCTCCGGCGTCTCAACCACACGGTGGAGTTGGCAGATACGCCCGAGACGCGCGGCATGATCCACAAGGTTCGCCACCTCGTCACGGTGCAGGAATAACGTCATGGATTTGAGTAATCTCAAGCCTGCCGAGCGTTCGAAGAAGAACAAGAAACGCGTCGGCCGCGGCCACGGCACGGGTCAGGGTGCGCAGGCGGGACGCGGGCACAAGGGCGCGCAGTCGCGCTCGGGCTTCAAGTTCAAGCGCGGGTTTGAAGGCGGCCAGATGCCGCTCCATCGCCGTATCCCGAAGCGGGGATTTCATAATCATTTCCGCGTCGAGTACGCCGTCGTGAACCTCGACGTGCTTGCGGAGCGGTTTGACGCCGGCACCGTCGTGACGCCGGAACTATTGCGCGAGCGGGGTCTGATCCACGGTGAACGTCAGCCGATCAAGATCCTGGCGCGAGGAGATATGTCGAAGAACCTGACCGTGCGCGCGCACAAGTTCAGCGGGAAGGCGGCAGAGAAGATTGCGGCCGCCGGCGGCGCGGCAGAGGTGATCGCGGCAGCAAGTAAGTAGACGGGGCCGCGGCCTCGTCGTGGCAGGCATATATGGAGAACGCGCTCAAGAATCTCTTCGCCGTCAGCGACCTGCGCAACCGCGTGCTGTTCACGCTGGCGCTCCTGGGCGTCTACCGCATCGGGAGCCACGTCCCGACGCCGGGGGTGAACCAGGAAGCGTTGAGGCTTTTCGCCGATCAGCTCGCGGGAACGATGTTCGGGCTGGCAAACATGTTTACCGGCGGCAGCCTGCAGCGCGTGACGCTTTTCGCGCTCGGCGTCATGCCGTACATCAGCTCATCGATCATCATTCAGTTGCTGACCGTCGTCTGGCCGTACCTCGAGCGCATCTCAAAGGAGGGTGAGCTCGGTCGCCGCAAGATCACGCAGTACACCCGCTATCTCACGGTGGTGCTGGCGATCGTGCAGTCGTTCGGCTATGCGATCTGGCTCGAGAGCTCCGCCAACGCGCCGGGTGGATTGCCGCTCGTCTTCAACCCAGGCTGGGGTTTTCGCCTGATGTGCGTCCTGACCTTGACGACTGGAACGATGTTCGTCATGTGGCTGGGCGAGCAGATCACCGAGCGAGGAATCGGCAACGGCATGTCGTTGCTCATCTTCGCCGGCATCGTCGTGAACTTCCCGACGGCGCTGCTGAACACGCTCGATCAGATGCAGACCGGGCAGATCGGTCCGGTGCGGATTCTCTTCCTCGTTGCGATGGCGATTGTGGTCATAGGGGCGATCATCTTCGTCGAACGGGGACATCGTCGAATTACGGTGCAGTACGCCAAACGTGTCGTCGGGCGACGGCAGTACGGCGGATCGAGCACGCACATCCCGTTGAAGGTGAACACGGGTGGCGTGATCCCGGTGATCTTTGCCTCGTCCATCCTGTCGTTCTTCACGATGGCGGCACCGCTGTTCGAGGTCGGCTCGTGGCCGCGGCGAGCGATCGATCAGGTGGCGTACGGGATGCCGCTCTATAACCTGCTGTATGTGGTCGGCATCATCTTCTTCGCGTATTTCTATACGTCGATCATCTTCAACCCCGACGACGTGGCGGAGAACATGCGCAAGTACGGTGGGTTCGTCCCAGGCATTCGTCCTGGCAAGCGAACGGCTGAATACATCGACACAATCCTCGCGCGGATCACGCTGGTCGGCGCGTTCTACCTGGCGGCCGTGGCGTTGTTGCCCGAGTTGCTCATTACCGGGTTCCGCGTGGCGCCGATTCCGTTCATCGGTGAACGGCTCGATGCCATCCTCCCGAGCTGGTTCACTCAGGGGATGGGCGTCACCTTCTACTTCGGCGGGACGTCGTTGCTGATTGTGGTCGGCGTGGCCATGGACACGGTGCAACAGGTCGAATCGCAGCTCATCATGCGGCACTATGACGGCTTCATGAAGAAGACGCGTATCCGCGGCCGCCGTGGTTAGCGCCGAGGGACATGGGGTTGAATGTCATCATGATGGGTCCCCCCGGTGCGGGAAAGGGCACGCAGGCGGGGAGGTTTGCCAGCGATCGTGGCCTCCCGAAGATTTCGACCGGCGACATCCTGCGCGAAGCCATCAGAGAGAAGAACCCCACAGCGCTCGAGGCCAAGGCCCGTATGGATCGTGGTGAGCTGGTCGATGATGCCACGATGATTGCGATCGTCGCAGATCGGTTGGCCAGGCCAGATGTGCGCGATGGCTTCGTGCTCGACGGTTTTCCGCGGACCGTTGCGCAGGCGCGGGCACTGGATGATTTGATGAAGCGGATGGAGTCGGGTCCGCTCATCGTCGTGGATGTGGCGGTGCCCGAGCACGAACTCGTGCGGCGTCTCGCGAGCCGGCGGATCTGTTCGGTGTGCGGGACCAATGCCGCTCCGGTCATCGAGGCGTGCGCTGCCTGTGGCGGTGAGCTCGTGCAGCGGACCGATGATGACAGCGGCGTTGTGCTCGAGCGCTTGAAGGTGTATCAGCAGTCGACCAGACCGGTGCTCGAC
>JBKPNV010000058.1:0-10396 GCA_046732795.1 Acidobacteriota bacterium | reverse complement strand
CGCCTGGAAAGAAGCCAATGGTCTTCAGCGACTGCTGCACCTCGGCAACGGTCATCATCTGCTGCGCCTCAGCGGCATGCGGCGCGAAGGACAGTCTGTCGCTTCCCTCCGCAGCCTGGTCGCCGCGGCCTCCTGAGATCGTTGCCGCTTGCCGAAGGTAGGCCTCCCGGTCCGCCTGCGTCACACTGCTGTCGTAGGTACCAAGCAGAATCACGTTGCCTCCTCATCCCTCAAAGCGCGTCAATCCCGCCGGCCTGGTCCCAGCCGCCGATCCGAAGGTTACCGGAGAACGGCCGAGTGGACCAGCAAGCCTGGCAGCGTTACGTTAATACCTGCGTGCCTCATTTCGGGTTGATGTAAAGGGGATGAAGTTATGCGCAGCTCCCTATTCGGCGTTATTGCCGTCCCGATATTCGTGGCCACGACGTACGGCCAGCCGATTCCCGGCCCGCCAAGCGAAGCCAACCATTTCATCGAGACGCCGAAGGGCTGGGTGCACCCGAAGACGCCCTGGGGCGAACCCGACATTCGAGCCACGCTGAACATGATGCAGGCCGCGGGTGTCCCGCTGGAGCGATGCGGCAACAGCCACCGCTTTGGTGGCCCGCCCTGCGACATGAACAAGAAGTGGTGGACGGAAGAGGAATTCGCCAAACGGAACGCCGACGCGCGCGGCCGGGTCGATCAGGGAAGGGACCTTATTCAGAAGGGGGAGTTCGGCCGTGCGCTGCTCAGCGGCGTCACTGATCCGTCAATTCCACAGCGGCAAACCAATCTCATCGTCGACCCGCCGAATGGCCTGCTCCCGGAACTGACACCCGAAGCGAAGCGCCGGGCACTCGCGATGGGCAGCTCCTGGGCACTGCCGGGCGAGGATCCCATCTATGAAGACGCGCTTGACTTCGACTTCTGGGACAACTGCCGCTCGCGCGGGATGCCTTCATCGATGATGCCCTATCGCTACAACGGCGGCTTCAAGATCTGGCAATCGCCCGGCGTCGTCGTATTCGACCTGGAGATGATCCACGACGCACGAGTCATCTACACGGACGGAAGGCCTCCGCTCTCGCCGGCGCACAAGCAGTACATGGGCGAATCGCGCGGCCGATGGGACGGCAACACGCTCGTCGTCGAGACCACCAACTACAAAGCAGGTCCGCCGATGATCAACCTCGCCGTGGTCGGATCGCCAGCGGGCAACCGCTTTCCGGTCAGCGACGCGATGAAGACCACTGAACGGATCACCCGGCTGAACGAGGACATGTGGCTCTACGAGATCAAGACCGAGGATCCAGTGATCCTCACGCGGCCGTTCACGGTGCGCTACCCGATGCGCAACGACCCGACTTACGAGTGGTGGGAGTACGGCTGCCATGAGGGGAATACGATCGTCCAGAATTACAGCGAAACAAACCGTCACGAGCGTCAGAACCCCGAGGCGGAAGAACCGGTGACGCCGATTCACGTGAATGCGGACGTCGCGAATGCTCTTGCCGGGCGATGGACCGGCCGCCCGCGGCTCGCCACGGTCGACTACGACATTTTCCTGGAGTTCACACGGAATGCGGACGGAACGGTGCAGGGCAAACTGATTGGCACCGATCTCAAGACATTCCGTGGCCGGGTCAACCCGACGATCGACAAGCCGCTGCGCGGTTTGACGATGAAAGATCGGCGGATGAACTTCGAGTTGCCGAACACTCAACCCTGGACGTTCGCGGGCGAGGTATCAGCGGACGGCACCACGTTGACGGGCACCCTCAATAGTGCCCAGGGCGGAATGCCGGTCACGTTCAGGAAGCGATAACTGCCCGAGATGCCGGACTCGGATCAACGCGTTGTCGTTGTACTCGACAACATTCGAAGCCTCTACAACACCGGATCGATCCTTCGCACTGCCGATGCCTCAGGAGTCGAGCGGGTCGTGCTCTGCGGCATCACGCCACGTCCCGATCAAGGCAGCCGGCAACGGCGCGCCATCGCGAAGACGGCGCTGGGCGCCGAGGATAGCGTGCCCTGGGAACACCAGCCTGACACCCGAACGGCCGTCACTCGTCTCGTGACAGACGGGTATCACCCCGTCGTCGTCGAACCATCTGCCGACGCCATCGATCTGTTCGACTGGACACCTCGATGGCCGGTATGCCTCGTCTTTGGTCACGAGAAAGATGGTGTGTCATCACATGTCGCGCCGCACGCGGACATGGTGATACGCATCCCGATGCTCGGCCAGAAACGATCGCTGAACGTCGCGACCGCCGCTGGCGTCGTCCTCTACGAGTTGCTCCGCCTGCGTCTCTACGCCCGACGGTGACACGGTGTCATTGCAGGCCCGCCAGGGCGGCTTCAGTGCTTGGCCAGCTCCTGAAACGCGAGATTCACGTTGATCACGGCGCGTGACAGCGGCGTCCCACCGTACTCCATGTCGGTCAGCAGCTCTTCCTTCGTGAAGACCTGGAACTCAGGTTTGAGCTCGGCCGCGATCTGCTCGGCGCTGCGCTTCCCCATCCCCGCTCTCGACGCGTCGAGCAGCGCCCGATTGAACCGGGTGTATTCCCGGAATCCTGTCCATGTGTTGACGTCGCCGTGTCCTTCGATCACCGTGTCGACATTGGGGATTCCCTCGAGCGCCTTCTCGAGCGTGTCGGGCAGGGCGACGACGCTTCCGCCTGCCATTGGATCGATGAGGGGCGCCATCTTCCACGCGAAGATATCGCCGGCGGCCATGGCGCGCAGCGCGGGGAATACGACAAACGCATCGCCGTTGGTGTGACCGGCTCCGAAGTAATAGAGATCGATTCGATCCTTTCCGCTGCCGAGCGTCAGCTTGTCGGTGAAAGTCTTCGTCGGCATCACGGCGGGATTCGACGCCACGCGCGGGTTCGCCTCCATCGACTTCTTCGTGTTCTCGTGCGTCACCTTCTCGACCGACGCCGGAAAGTAGTCGTTGCTGCCGATGTGATCGGGGTGCGAATGCGTGTTGACGATCATCGTGACAGCCCTTCCAGACACGGTCCGGACCTGGCTCAGAATAGCCTCACCGTTGTTCGCGAGCTTGGTGTCGACGAGGACGATGCCGGACTGCGTGACGAAGACCGTCGTATTGCCGCCAGCGCCGGGGATCACGTAGAGGTTGTCGCGGACTTTCTTGATCTGTCCGGTCGGCGGAATGCGCGGCCGTTGCTGCTGTTGCGCTGCAGCGCCTGCCATGGTGAAACCCACCATCACAATTGCTGCAAGACGTCTCGCACGAGCCATTTATCACTCCGCGGCGGTATTTTACTCAGCCGGAGACGACCGAGGCGTACCGCGAGCTCTCCGCTCCCCCGCTCCCAAGTTATCGGCTACCGGCAATTCTTGCTGCGGTTTCCTGTCAGGGTGAATGAGTCTTGAGCGAGCCGGCTTGGCCGCCCGGTTTCGCCATCAATCAGCCAAGTCTCCCCCGTTCAAAACGGCTCGCCCGCGCGCCGGCAAAAGATGCTGCCACAGCAAGGCGGAGCCACATACTTGCCATCTGAGGCGCAGTCTTGCCAGATATCGTTATACTTCGTCTCTGTTCGCCAGGAGGCAGGGTCGGGGCGCAGGGAGCCCCCCTGGCGCGGTGGGTGAGGAGCTGGAGGTCACGATGAAACGGATCGCTGTAATTGTTTTCGCTGTCATGACGGTTTCGACCGTGGTGGCTCAGGAGCGCGGCGCGCCGCCGCCACCGCCACCGTTGTCACCGGGGGCATCACAGGCCGACGTGGATAAGGCGCTGCTCGCCGCCCCCGCCAATCTCAAGGATCAGGCGACGGTCATCAAGTGGAAGACCGATTGGACCTACGACACGCTGCGGAAAGGCACCAACCGCCTGGTGTGCTTCGACAAGTCCGGGCTGCCGGGGCAACTGCCTTTCTCGATCGAGTGCACGAGTCTAGGAAACCTCGACCGTGCGGCGCAGAACATGAAGTTCGAATCAGAATCGGACCGCACGAAGCGGCAGGCCGCGCTGGATGCCGCTGAAAAGGACGGCTCGCGAGCCAAGCCCGAATTCGGCTCTGTCTGGTACCACTTCATGGGCAAGGATCAGGCGACGGCGCGCACGCACATGACGATCGCCGTTCCTGGCGCGACAACCGCCTCGATGGGGTTGCCGGACAACCCGAAGACGGGCGGCGTCTGGATCATGAACGCCGGCACGACCACGGCGCACTTGATGGTGCCGGGCGAATAAGCAACGCCTGACGCGGAACGTGCGTGTCGCATAGCCGTTTCACGCAGCCGACGCTTTGTCCATGGTGCTTCGTGCCTGGTCCGTTCTGGGTCCAGGGTCCCTGGTCCAATCGTGGGATTCAGGGACTCTGAACTGCAGGACGGACCAGGAATTCGAGGACTACGGCCGAAGGGCTCGCGCGACTCGAATTGCAAATCGCGTCAGGTCCGCACGTTCGGCGTCACGATCGTGGCCACGACGTCGCGGTCGGCGCACACCTGGTATGCCTCTCTCGTCTGGCTGAGCGGATAGGTTCGCGAGGCAATCGCCTTGATGTTGATCTGTCCGGTCTCCATCAGCCGGCAGTAACGCTGCGAATCGCGGCGATCGTTGGTTCCGCCGCCGGTGCCCGGCCAATGATGTTTTGCGCCGTCGGCCCACTGGGACGCGGGGAGACGGACGAATCCATCGCTCGGGTGGCCGACGCCGCAGGTCACGATCGAGCCGATCGAAGATCCAAGTTCCCAGCACTGATTCAGCACCGTGATACCGGTCGGGTCGGGGCCTTGCGGCTGCCGGCGCGGTTTCATCTTGTCGCCGCCGGCGGCCTCGATCACATGGTCAGGACCGTTTCGTCCGCCTCCTGACCAGACTCGATCGGCATACTTGTACTGTGTCATCTCGCGCAGGTGCTCGACGAGGGCGTCACGAAAGCGGTCGCCGTTGGCGGGCGCGTTGGGTATCGGCGCGCGGTCCTTGAACTGATTCGGATCGACGACGTCGGTGGCGCCGAGTTTCAGCGCCAATTCCCGCCGGTACGGGATCGGCTCGACGACGATAATCCGTGACGCGCCCTTGACCTTGGCGCCCATCACAGCGGAGAGTCCCACCGGGCCGGCGCCGAAGATCACGACGTCGGACGCAACCTCCACCGGCGCGTTCGTCATCGTCATGCCGAGACCGCATCCAGAGACGCACGTGAGCATCGAGATCTCGACCGACGAGACGTCGGTGAAGAGCGGTGTCACGTACTCTTCGCCGGTAATCGCAAGCTCGGACATCGCACCGGTCCGCCCGAACACGGGCATGCCGTTGAAGTCAGCGACGGGTGTGTTGGTGGCGGCGCCGGTGCGACACTTGTCCGAGCGCATCCGCAGGCAGTTGTAACAGCGTCCACACGCGGCGTGCAGATTGAGTATGACGCGATCGCCGATGCGCGCACTGATCACTTGCGGCCCGATCGCCTCGACGATGCCGACGCCGCCGTGTCCGACTATCGTCGCCTGCGGCGTCGGCGTTCCCGGAATCAGGACCTGGTCGATGCTGGTGTAACAGGTCTGTGCGGCTTCAACTCGCAGAAGGACCTGGTTGCCGCTCAGCGCGCGCGCGGTCAGGTCGACGACACCGGGCAGATCGGCGCTGGTGTATTTGACGAAGGCGTTGAAGCGGCGTCCAGCCTGCGTATTGGTGAGAATCGCCGGCGCCTGCCGTTGGGCGGCGACGCCGTTGGCGAGAAGTGCGGCGCCTCCTCCCACTGCCGCGGCGCCCGCAGTTTTGAGAATCCGACGACGCGAGACGCGCGAAGACGTCGATGGCATCGCTCCCTCCTCCCGCGAATGGGTGTCCGTTCCGATGCCGCGGATTCTGGCACGTGGTGGCGCACAGGGCAATCCCGCGGAACCAGCTGGTGTCAGGCAGTGAATCGTGAACGCCGGGGAGGTGTCAGGCAGTGAATCGTGAACATGCGAGGAGTGTCAGGCTGTGAATGGCGGAGGAAGATTCACGATTCACTGCCTGACACCAGCCGCAGCACGCCTATCTCTCTTGATCGGTTTCGCCGGTCGCGACTCCAGGGGGAGGTCCGCCAGCCCGACCGCCGCGTCCACCCGGCAGCGCCGCCCCTACCCCCGCGCCGTCGTCCTGCACCGTTCGCCGGGGCCGGATGATGCCTCTCTTCAGATCCTCGGCCACACGTCGTTCCTCGGCCCGTTCACCGGAGAGCGCCATCGAGATCGCCGTGTTGCCGGGATGGCAGTCGTACGGGAGCAGAACTCCGCCATCGAGTGGCGTCAGCGGGAACGAGACGGTGAACGGCTTCTCGTACGTCACCGGATCGTCGTAAGTCGCCTGGTATTGGACCATGTTGTCGGCGATGCGGCGGAAGCGCTCGGTGATCACCATCTCCTTGCTGTGACGCACGCCGTTGCCATTGACGCCGATCGCGGTCTTGTCGGTGAGATTCGTCGTCTCGACCACCAGCTCTTCACCTTCCCAACGCGCGCGTGAGTCGCCGAGGTACTGACCAATCGATGCGCCGATGTGCGGGCGTCCGTCGGTGTAGAGAAGGCGTGTGTCGGGCAGCATCTCGTACGAGAGCGCGACCACACCGGGCGCCTGGACGATCCTGTTGCCATTGCCGTAAATGACCCGCAGGATCGATCCGGCAATGCCGCGCGTGATGCACCGCTCGTAGAGCGAGAAGTCTTCCCATGAATCGAGCGGGCCGGGGCCGTAGGTGCCGCGCGGCATGATTCGCCCTTGCACCGCCGGCTTGATGGCAGGCAATCGACCGTCCGGCGGATCGACGATGAGCGACGTCTGCCGGAAGGCGCGCCGCGCGTAATCAAAGCGGAACGTGCTGTCGGCACTGCTGTCGCGCTGTTTGGCGCCGCGATCCACCTGCGCCTGCCGCGCCGCGAACTGCGTGTCGTCGAGATAGAGCTGGTTGAACTGGGCGGGGCGCGACATCGGGATGTTCTCGAGATCGTCGCTCGACCAGACACCCTGCAAATCAGGATCGCCCCACGGGGTGCGCGGCGCCGTGTACTCGACGGCCTTCCCGGCCAGCGCGGTCACCACCAGCGCAGGCGCTGTGGCCCGCGATTGACCCAGCAGCGAGGTGCCACCACACACGCACATCGCGACGATTCCCATGGCGGTGCTTACAGACACGATCAATCGACTGGTCATGACGGTTGCCTCGACTGAAGACGGTCCACTGGACTGCTCTCAACCCCACAATTTTACGCCGGTCTCGCCGGGAGCGAGTCATCCACGCCGCACTGAGCCGTCGCTTTGCCCGGTTGATCCAAGCAGATCGCCGGCCCCTGTGGACGTGCCACATGTACATGTGCCACACTCCTGTGGCAATGCCACAGAAGCTGTCCTGCTCACCCTGGCCGCGGCGTAGCACGCACGCTTCAGCTCGCGCGGTGTTCACAACCGGTTCCGCTCATGCCTGACGCCAAGCTCGATCTCATGCAGGGAACCCTGGACATCATGGTGCTGCAGACTCTCGACGTCCTCGGGCCGCTGCACGGCTACGGCATCGCCCGCCGCATCGAGCAGTTGAGCGGCAACGAAATCCTGCTCAACCAGGGCACCATCTACGCATCGCTGGTACGGCTGCAGCAGCGCGGCTGGATCATCGCGAAGTGGGGTGTCTCCGACCGCAATCGCAAAGCGAAGTTCTATTCGATCACCAGAGCCGGGACGCGAAAGATCCAGAAGGATCGCGTGCAGTGGGAACGCCTGTCGGCTGTAATGACGCGGGTGCTCGCGGTTGGTGGTCAGTCATGAGCGCCGTAAAAGCGGCATGGCTGCGCCTGTTGGCGGCCTTCCGAACGCGCGACCTGGATGACGACTTCGACAAGGAGGCGCAGTCGCATCTCGAGCTCGCCGTCGACGATTATGTCCATCAGGGCACGCCTCTGGCCGAGGCCAGACGCCTGGCGCGGATCAAGTTCGGGTCGATCGCTGCGGCGAAGGACGTGCAGCGCGACGCGCGAAGCCTGCCGTGGCTGGACGCGATGCTTTTCGATCTGCGCCTGTCGCTACGCGGCTTGCGCCGCGACCGCGCATTTACTGTCGCGTCAATCATGATGCTGACGCTCGCGATCGGGCTCAATGTCACCGTCTTTACCGTGATGAACGCGATGCTGTTTCGCGGCTTCCCGCTCGTCGCGCGAAACGATCGGCTCGTGTACCTGCAGGAGCGTTTCCCGTCTGGTGCCTGTTGCATCTCGTACATGGACTTCGAGGACTGGCGCGCCCAGGCGCGTACGTTCGAAGGAATGGCGTTCGTCGGGGAGAGGCAGATCAGTCTGCGCGACGGTCAGGGACGTCCGATGGACACGTTGGCGTTTACCGTCAGCCCCAGCATGTTTGGACTGCTCGGCGTGCCGCCGATACTCGGGCGCGACTTTGCGCCGGCCGACGAGAATCCCGGCGCCCCGCCGGTCGCGATCCTCAACCACCGCTTCTGGGAGACGCGCTTCGGCAAGCGCGCGGACGCGATCGGCTCGACGGTTTACATCAACGGCGTACCGGCCACCATCATCGGCGTGATGCCACAGGGCTTCGACTTTCCCACCAAGGAAAACCTGTGGATGCCTCTCCTCCCCACGGAAGGGCTGTTGCAAAGGGGTCTGACCGCTGGAGGCTTTATGGTCGTCGCACGACTGCGGGACGGCGTAACGCCGCAGGAAGCGCGCGTCGAGCTCGAGGCGATCAATCATCGGCTTGAAGCCGACTTTCCGACGACGAACCGCGGTGTCATCCCGACGGTCGCCACGCACTCGGAGACGATGAGCGGTCGCGATGCAGCGCTGACGTGGGGCTCGCTCTACGTCGGTGCGTGGTTCGTGCTGCTGATCGCGTGCGCCAATCTCGCCAACCTCTTGCTGGTGCGAACCGTTGGGAAATGGCACGAGTTCGCGACGAGGGTTGCCCTCGGCGCCGGTCACGGACGCATGATTCGCCAGATCGTCGTGGACTGCCTCGCGCTTGCGACGGTAGCGGGAGCGCTTGGCTGGTGGATCACGAACTGGAGTATGCACCGCTGGACGGTTACCACCGAGTCACGCTATCAGGTGCTCGACTACACGGTGAACTCCAGCACGCTCGTCTATTTGGTCGCGATCTCCGTTGCCACGGCGGTGCTGATGTCGCTGCCGCTCATCTTCAGGGTCATACAGCTTGGCGTGAATGGCGCGCTCAACGGTGATGCCCGTGGCGTCACGCAGGGTCTTCGCGCCAGACGCCTGGCCGCGGCACTCGTGGCTGGTCAGATGGCGCTGGCCATTGTGCTGCTCTCGAGCGCCGGCGTGCTGGTGCGGAGCTTCTTCAATATCGTCGGCGCCGATACCGGCGTTCGCGATCCTCAGAACATCGCGATCGGATCGATGCAGTTGCCCTCCGATAAGTACTGGAGTGTCGAGACGCGTCGCGATTATTACGACCGCGTCGATGCCCGGCTCCACGCCATCGCCGGAATGCAGTACTCGGCGATGGCCAGCACCATCCCCGTGAAGTTTGCCGGTTTACAGATGTTCGAGATCGAGGGCCAGCCGCCAGCGCCCGAGGGCGACGGCCGCGTCGGCATCTTGCGTACCGGATCCGATTACTTCCACGTGCTCGGAGTCTCGGCGGTGTCAGGGCGCGAGTTCAACGATGGAGATCGCGCCTCAGGATTACCGGTTGCGATTGTGAACGAGAGCTTCGTCAACCGGTTCTGGCCGGGCGAGCCACCACTCGGCAAACGTCTTCGTCAGAAAAGCCCGAACGGCTCTGGCCCGTGGCGCACTGTTGTGGGCGTCGTTCCCGATATCCTGCAGAGCGACCCGCTTCGACAACAGTTCAAGCCTCTGGTTTACGTTCCTTTTCAGCAAGAGCCGGCGTCACGGTTCGCATACTTTCTCGTGCGAACCTCAGCGCCCCCTGAGCAGGTGACGCAAGCGATACGAGCTGAGGTCGAACAAGTCGATCCCGACGTGGCGCTGGAAGGTTTCGGCACCCTGAAAGCCAGCTTCGCTTTCGACCGCGACTTCATGGATGCCGAGCACAGCGAGCTCGGGAAGCACGCGAAGGTCGCGCCGGTCTTTGCCCTGATTGCGCTGCTGCTATCGGCCGTCGGACTCAGCGCCGTCATCGCGCATTCCGTCAGCCAACGTACGAAGGAAATTGGCGTGCGCATGGCAATCGGCGCCGCGGCCAGGGATGTCCGCCGGATGATTCTGCGGGAAGGCATGTCTCCAGTGGTCATCGGCACGCTGCTCGGGATGGCGGCCGGCTTCGGTGTGAACCACGTCCTGCAGTCTCAGCTGGTCGGCGTGTCGCCGTACGATCTCGTGACCATGGCCGGGGCGCCCGTGGTGCTGATCGTCGTCGCCCTCATCGCCTGCCAGATTCCCGCCCACCAGGCGA
>JBKPNV010000057.1:0-8882 GCA_046732795.1 Acidobacteriota bacterium | reverse complement strand
GCGCACTCTTTGACGAGCGGCAAGCGAACCTGGGGAAAGACGACCCTGAGGGCTACTGCCTGGCACCGGGTGTGCCGCGAGTCAACGGCGTGCCCTTTCCACAGAAGATCGTTCAGACGCCGGCGCTCATCGTCATCCTCTACGAAACGCGTACAACGTTTCGACAGATCTTTCTCGATGCGCAGCACTCGCTGGCGAGCGACCCGCAACCGACCTGGATGGGCTACTCAAAAGGGCGCTGGGACAGTGACACGCTCGTCGTCGAGACGACGGGTTTCAATGGGAAGACGTGGCTGGACGATGCCGGGCATCCACAGTCGGAGCGCGCCAGACTGATCGAACGCATCCGTCGTCCGGATTTCTCGCATCTCCGGGTCGAGCTCACCATCGATGATCCTGTGATGTACGCAAGGCCATGGACCGTGACACAGGAGTTTCAGCTGGAGCCGGATGGCGAACTGATCGAGTACGTCTGCGGCGAGAACAACCGCGACATTCCACATCTGGTCGGCAAGTAGACGGTAACCTCGAGACCCGTCGCAGGTCGAGATCAGAGTGGCTGCGTGGTACCATCCGGCCGCTATGACCAGGGTCCTCGCTTCCGTTTCACTCGCACTCACTCTCGGCGCGGCTGCCGCGCTGTGGGCGCAGGATTCCCCGCCGCCGCTGCTCCCGCCGCAGCCGCCGTCCGGCCCCACGCCCATGCCGGCTGTGCTCCGCAATTACACGCCGGTCAACGAGGCGCGATTACGGAGTCCGAACGACGGCGACTGGATGATGAACCGTCGGACGTACGACGGGTGGGGCTACAGCCCCCTCACGCAGCTCACGCCTGCCAATGTTGGCCGGCTGAAGCCGGTGTGGTCCTTATCGACGGGGGTGATCAACGGACACGAGGCTCCGCCCATCGTGCATGACGGCGTGATGTTCGTCGCAACCCCCGGCAGCCAGGTCATTGCGATTGAGGCCGCCACTGGCACGGTACTGTGGCGCTATCGTCGGCCACTTGCCCCGACGGTGATCAATCGGCATCCCACGACGCGCGGGGTCGGTCTGCTTGGCGACAAGGTGTTCCTCGCTGCCAGCGATGCCGTGCTGATGGCTCTGGATGCGCGCACGGGCCGCACGGTATGGTCCACCACAGTCGCCGACAATCGCGCTGGCCACTACATGAGCCTCGCGCCGCTCGTGGCGAACGGCAAAGTGCTCGTCGGTACATCCGGCGGAGAACTCGGCATCCGCGGGTTCATTGCGGCCTTCGACCCCGATACAGGCAAAGAGCTGTGGCGCACCTACACCGTTCCGGCGCCTGGTGAACCGGGAAGCGAAACCTGGCCCAAGGGCGGCGATCAGTGGAAGACCGGCGGCGGCTCGGTGTGGGTCACGGCCAACTACGATCCCGAGAGCAACCTGGCGTATTGGGGCACCGGTAACGGTGGGCCGTGGATGGGCGATCAGCGTCCGGGCGACAACCTCTACACCTCGTCGACAATCGCCGTTGACGTGGCGACGGGACAGATCAAGGGTCATTTCCAATACACGCCAAATGAGTCGTTCGATTGGGATGAAGTGTCGCCGCCCATCCTGGTGGACTTCCAGCGGAACGGCCGAACGGTGAAGGGACTCATCGACGTGGCCCGTGATGGCTACATGTGGTTTCTGGAGCGCGGAACCGGGCCCATCCGGTTCGTCCAGGGCCTACCCTACGTGCGACAGAACGTGTTCCGCAGTCTCGATCCCAAGACCGGCAGGCCCGATCTCGATCCCGCACGCAAGCCCGGTACTGGCAAGCTCGCGGAGTTCTGTCCCTCGCACTGGGGAGGCAAGAATTGGCCGCCCATCGCCTTCAGCCCCCAGACGCGTTTCGTCTACGTCCCCGCGAACGAGAACCTGTGCGCCTCCATGGAAGGAATGCCGGTGAAGTACTCGGCCGGTTCGGCCTTCACTGGGGCGAGGAACGTGCTGTCGATCGTGCCGGGTGCCGATCACATCGGAGAAGTGCAGGCGTGGAACGTGGACACGGGTGCGCGCGTATGGACGCACACCTTCCCGAAGTCGTCGAACTGGGGACCGCTGATGACGACCGGCGGCGGCTTGGTCTTTGGCGGCGGCACATCGGATCGCATGTTTCGCGCGTTCGACGCACGGACCGGCAAGGTTCTTTGGGAGTACCCGACAACCTCGGGTGTCATCGGTCAGGCGTCGTCGTTCATCCTCGACGGACGTCAGTACGTCGCGGTGCAGTCGGGGTGGGGAATCGACGCCCGCGGCATGCAGGGCCGGCTCAATGCCATCCGCCCGGGTGAGTTTCCCGAGGTGCCGGAAGGTGGCGCGGTGTGGATGTTCACGCTGGGAGACTGACATCCGACCTTCTGTCGCTTTGACGCGCTTCGCGAGCGATGGTGGATCAACCGTCGTGTGAGGTATGAGCCAATCGATCTGCGCTTTTGTTGGCGTAGCAGCGACATCGAACTGAAGAGCGCGCCATCTTAGTGCCGGTGCGGGCTTATGTGGGGGCCGGACGGGATCTTCGCCCTGAATTTCTTTGTCCGCGCTGCGAGAGTCGTCAGCCACCTGAACTCGAGATCCGTGCTCGTGCGGAACAGGTCAACCCAAGCTGGCGGCAGCACCGAGAAATCGATCTTGTGACGACCCCAATCAGGGCGGCGGCCGTCGTAGTCGGTGAATCCGTACTCGCGGGCCAGTTCCCAGGAGCTGAGAAGCATGCCAGTGCGGTCGCGCACCTTGGGGTCCGCGGCCAGTGCCACGATGGCGCGTCCCACGAACAGCGGCGATTCCGATACAAGGAAGTTCGAATCCTTCTTGCCCGCCTCGCGCCAGTTGTCTTCCGAGACATCAAAGTGCTGCAGCACGGATTCCGAGCGTAGGAATCCCGGGGTGATAGCCACGACGGCGATGCCATGCGGCGCGAGCTCAGTGGCCCACTGGAGCGGGAGCACCTTCTGCGCCACCTTCACCATGTGCGCCATGGGATTCGCGCCGGCACCGATGATGTCGTTTTCTGTGACGACCACAATGAGTCCGCGCGCAGCAGGCATCATTGCAAGCGCCGCATGCTTCGCCGTGACGACCCGCGACGTGAGGCCCTGCCTGAAAATCGCATCAGCCGACTTCAGATCGGTCTGCCAGAGAAACCCGTATTGCTTCATCATCGGATCTTCTCCAGCCACACTGTCGACGACGATGTCGAGGCGCTTGTGTGCGCGCATGATTCGCCGGAAGAGCGCTTTCACTTGGTCCTCGATCGTGTGATCGACGCGCACCGCGATGGCAGTCCCGCCGGCCGCCTCGATCAACGCGGCGGTCTCGTCGATGGTCTCGGGCCGTCCGTACGGTGAGGGGTGACCCTTTATGCTTCGACCAGTGCAATAGACCGTTGCGCCGGCTTCAGCCAGGGCCCGTGCGATGCCGCGGCCGGCGCCGCGCGTGGCTCCGGCGACCAGGGCCACACGTCCGGTGAGCCGCTCCTGCCGTGTCCGTTTCTTCGCCATGTTCGCCATATTCTCGCGCGTTCGTGCAAAGTGGCTCACCGCCGAATGGAACGTCCGTGAGGGTCCTATTGGCCAGTCAACGTTTCGACGGGGTCCACGGCGGCAGCGCGGTGAGCAGGCAGATAGCTTGCGGCCAGCGCCGCCAGCGTCAGCACCATCGCGGCTGTTGCAAAAGTGACCGCGTCGACCGGCGTGACCCCAAATAGCAACGACGACATCCATCGCGTGATGCCCGCGGCGACGACCGTTCCGATCGCGATCCCGACACCCGAAAGCATCATGCCGCGATAGACGAACAGCCGTTTCACACTGCCGGATCGTGCGCCCAAGGCGAGCCGGATTCCAACTTCCCGCCGGCGCTGCGTCACTGCGTAGGCGAGCACGCCATAGATACCGACGATGCCGAGCAGGAGTGCCATCCCGCCGGCGATCGCCAGCAGGATCAACGAAAAGGAGGTGGGAGCCATCGACTGGTCGTACACCTCAGCCAGCGTGCGAACCTGGAAGACGGGCAGACCCGGCATCACCTCCGCCACGGCTTGCCGAACCTCTCGAACGAACGTTTCGGTCCCCGCTCTCTTGCTGCGCATCACGAAATTCACCGAACGTGGCAAGAGCGTCCCGGCGACGAACTCCTGCAAGCGCGCCGGCCAGTAAATCATCGGCGGCGCGGGCATATGGGCACCGGCATCGTGTACGTCGGCCACGACCGCTATCACTTCCTGCCATGTCTGGCTGGTGCCGATCAGCACGCGCTTTCCAATGGCGCCTTCGACCGTGCTCCATTCCCCCCGCGCGAAACTCTCCGATACCATGGCCACGTTCCGCTGGTTGTAGAGCTCGTCCCACGTGAAGTCACGCCCCACGAGCAATGGCGTTCCCAACGTCTGGAACGCTCCAGGTGAAACGATCCTGATCGTTCGGGTCGGCGGGATCTTCTTCGGCCCATAGTCCTGACCCTCCGCGGCGACAATCGCGTTGATCCTGAACGGCTCCATCGGCACCTGATCGAGGAACGCTGCGGACGTCACCCCGGACATCGCCGCCAACCGGTCGAGAATGTCCTGCTGGACGCGCGTGACGCGCTCGGGCTCCGGAACGTCCACCGCGGGCAGGAGGACGCGGACGGATTGGATGGTCGCCGGGTCCGTGAATCCGGGCTGTACGTTCCGCATGTTGCGAAACGTGCGAATCATCAGGCCCGAGCCGATCAGCAACACGAGGGCCAACGCCACCTGCACCACCACCAGCGCATTCTGAGAACGGTGCTGGCTCTTGCCCGCACTTGCCGATCGTCCGCCGCCTCGGATTGAGTCCGCGAGACTCAGCGCCGATTTCGATCTCACGAACCTCACGATCGGGATCAACCCGAAGAGCAATCCCGACGCGATCGATGCCGCCACGGCGAAGCCAAGTACGGTCGCGTCAATGGTGATCTCGTTCAGTCGCGGTAGATTCGCGGGGGCCAGAGCCAACAGCATGCGCAGGCCGCCATCGGCCAGAGCCAGCCCCACCAGACCGCCAAGCAGGCTGAGCGTCAGGCTCTCCACCAGGAGCGCGCGCGCGATCCGTCCCCACGCGGCGCCGAGTGCCGTGCGTACAGCCAGTTCCTGTCCACGGCCCTCCGCCCTCACCAGCAGGAGGTTGGCAACGTTGGCGCACGCGATTACCAACAGGACGCTGATGCTTCCCAGCAGGACCCACAAGACGCGCCCGACGTCGCCCACCACATCATCCTTGAGAAGGCGCACGGCCGGACCAAGCTGGAGGTCGTCCAGCTGCGCCCTGTTCTCGATTCGCTTCCAGGCTTCGACCATCCCCGCGACAGCGGCGTTGGCCTGCGTCAGCGTGGCACCCGGCTTGAGCCGTGCAATCCCCCTGCAACAAAAGCCCTCCGGCAGCGGGCCCGGATCCGCGCGTGTGGGATCGAAGCGCAAAGGAAGAATGAGATCCGCAGGAATTCCGCGCACGGAGAAGCTCGCGGGCATGACTCCGATCACCGCGCGCGGTCTGGAGTCGATCGTCATTACGCGCCCGATGACGGCCGGATCGCCGCCAAACCGGCGCTGCCAGTAGCCGCCGCTCAAGATCACCGTGTCCTCGGTGCCCGGCCGATGGTCGTCGGGCGAGAACCATCGGCCGAGCGCGGGTTGAACGTCAAGGACCGTCAGAATCCCGCGCGTCACCTGCAACGTGCTCGTGTGCTCCGGACTACCAGCCCCTGTAACCGTCACCTCGCCGACGGTGAAGAGACCGAATTCCTGAAACGATCGGCCATTCTCCGCGTACGAAGCGAACATCCGCGGCGCCAGCGGAAAGTCGGGCGTACGCTGGCTTCCAAACACTGCCGACACGCCAATCGTCACGACGTTCTCGGATTCGGGATAGGGAAGGGGCTTGATCACCACGCCGTTGACAACGCTGAATATGGCCGTCGTCGCGCCAATCCCGAGCGCGAGCGTGAGGATAACCGTGAGGCTGAAGGTGGGTTGCCGTCTCACCATGCGCGTCGCATATCGGAGGTCCTGCCAGACATCACGCAGCACGGGTCCCGCTGGTGCTCCCGCGTTCGCGCCATGCGCTTCGGCGGGCGAGCCAACGCTGATCGATGCCGCCGCGTGCGCCTGCCGCAGTGGCGCCATGTACTTCGCGAGCAGGTTTCCCTCTCTGAACTCCGCGAGCGCCAGGCGTCTGGCTTCGTCTTCGCCAGCCCCGCCCGCCACCAGTTCGCGCCAGCGATCCTCGAGATGCTGCGCGAGCTCTTCGACGATCTCCTGCTCGCGCGCTGGCGCGAGGCGCAGCGACGACAAGCGTGGCCGCAGATGGTCTGCCCAATCACCCCTCGATTGCGTCCGGGGTGACCCTGAGCCGGTCGAAGGGTTACGCATGTTCATCTCCCGTCACCCGTCGCACAGCTTCGACAAATGTGTCCCACGTCTTCCGCTGCTGGACGAGGACTCGCTTGCCCTGAGGCGTGAGACGGTAAAACCGGCGGCGGCGCTCACCGGCCTTCTCGATCCACGTGCCCTTGATCCAGCCGCGCTCCTCGAGGCGATAGAGCAGGGGGTAGAGCGAGTCGATGTGAAACTTCAATTGCCCGCCCGATCGTGTCTCGATCAATTTGCTGAGGTCGTACCCGTGGCGGGCGCGCGCCTCGAGCAGCGAGAGGATGAGCAGTTCCGCCGAGCCGCGCTTCAGCTCGCGATCGAGCGCCCGCGCGTTGATATCTGACATGAACAGATAGTATGTAGGCAGACATGAGGAGTCAAGAACGGTCGCCGCCCAGCGTCTCCGCTCACATACAGGCCGCAGTTGCTTCTACGCTGGTCGCCAGCAGGCAGCGGAAATGGCAGGAAAGCGACCCGCCTTCAGCAGTCGTAGGACTCCTCACGTAGTCGTTGTACGATGCTCCCATGCGGCGGACGCGAGCATCGGCTCGATGGATGCGGTTCGCACTGGCCCTTGCGTCCGCCCTGGGACTTGCGGTCATCAGTGGCGCGGCGCAGCGGTCCACCATCCTCATCAACGGACGAAACCTCCAGACACCGATCAACCACGGACTCCCCGACAAGCCGCTCGGCTTCACGTTCTGCCGGCTGCGGTACCAGAACATCCGCAGGGCGAGAAAGTCCGGCTGGGGCGACGACTACCCGCAAGCGGACTATAACTTCATGGTGCGTCTCTCCGAGCTCACCACAACCAAGATCAGCCGGTGGAACAACGGCGACCCCGGCTTTGCGAACGTCACCGTCATGGATCCCGATCTTTTCTCGTGTCCGTATTTGCGCATGCAGAACGCGGCCAACTACGACTTCACACCTGTAGAGACCGGCCGCATGCACGATTACCTCCTGAAAGGGGGCTTTCTCTGGATCGATGACAACTGGGATCCCGACTTCGAGTACATCCGTCCGAATCTCATGCGAATCCTGCCCGACGCGCAGATCGTCGACCTGCCGGTCGACCACCCGATCTTCTCGATCCTGTATCGGATCAACCCGCTCCCTCAGATTCCGTCGCTCGGTGCGTGGCAGCGTAGCGGCCAGGATTCGGAGATCGGGCCGTCAACCGTCCACTACTACGGCATGTTCGACGACCACGACAGGCTGGTTGTGCTCGTCAGCATGAACTCGGACGTTTCAGACAGCTGGGAGCGCGAAGGCGACAACGCGGACTACTTCCACACCTTTGGCGGAAAGGGTTATGCGCTGGGTGTGAACGTGGCCGTCTGGGTCATGACCCACTGAGGTCGTCTACACGCATCCACATACGGCTACGGCGCCGGAGTCAGGCCGTGGCGCCGCATCACGTCGGCGATTGCGGTCATGTTGGGTGGGCCGCCGCCAGCGGCGGCGAGCGCTGCCAACTCGCGGAAGTAATCGGGGCTCAGCACGCCGGGCGTGATGACTGCGAGCATGGTGGTATCGGCGCCGCTCGTGTTGTCGAACCGGTGGACGGCGCCGCGCGGGATGCAGAGCACCTCGCCGGCGCCCACGTTGTATACGCGGGCCTCGACCGTCCACGTCAGCATGCCCTCGAGTCCGTAGATGGTCTCCTCGTAGGCGTCGTGGCTATGGGCAATGGGCACACGGGCGTTGGCGGGCACGTCGAATTCGAACATCGCCAGGGAACCGGCCGTCGCGCCGCCTTCGAGCAGAAACCTGATTTCGAGCTGTCCGATCCTGATGTGCTCCGTCGTGCCAGTCATCTTGTGCCTCCTCGAGCGCCCGCCGATGTCATCATGTGCCGAGTCGTCGCCGACGTTGCCGGCCGCGGACGATATCGCTCCATCATCGAGCATCAGCGTTGCTGCCACCATGCGAGAAGAATCAGGGATGGTACGGGATTGCGCACGAGTGATTCGGTGCGACGCGAGTATATTCTCGTCGGCCAGTTCCGGATCCGGTCGCACTCCGGAGTGGGATTATGACAAGAGGTGTCCACTGAGACTCGCCCATTTGTAAGAATCGCCGTGACGTGAGGTTCAGGCGGAGTGCGTCGGCAGGTCTGGCGACCTGCTCAGGACGACCGATGCCCTTTCTCGTGGAGGTTTCAGTGGCTCTGATGTCGAAGACCAGCCGCGTGCTGGCGACGGCGGCATTCGCCGTGGCGATCCTGGCGGCTGCGCGTACGGCGATGCTCGCGCAAACGGCGCCGCCCGTCGCCTTGACGATCACGTTGACGGGTCAGTCGATGATCCGATCCGACATCCGTGCCACCGCGCCCAAGGCCGTCCCCGTGATCCAGGGGCTGCTCAAAGGCGACGTCGTGTTCACGAATCTCGAGGCGGCCGTGGCCCTGCCGCGCGAGGCCACGAGCGAGGGCCGTGGGTTTCTCACACCGCCCGCCACGCTCGATGCGCTCAAGACG
>JBKPNV010000056.1:0-5282 GCA_046732795.1 Acidobacteriota bacterium | reverse complement strand
CTCGATCGATTCAAGGTCGTGAACGACAGCCTCGGCCACCTGATTGGAGATGAACTGCTCACGGCCGTCTCACGCAGACTCGAGTCGTGCCTGCGGGAGGGCGATTCACTTGCCCGACTCGGTGGAGATGAGTTCGCGATTCTCCTGAACCGGCTGGAAGACGAGGGCCAGGCCAACGCGATCGCGTTGCGCATTCAGGACACGCTCAGCGCGCCCTTCTCGATCGGTGGCCGCGAAGTATTCACCTCCGCCAGTATCGGCATCGCGTTCAGCGCCGTCGAGTACAACAACCCCGAAGAGATCATGCGCGACGCGGACACGGCGATGTACCACGCCAAGGCGCGCGGCAAGGCGCGCCATGAGTTGTTCGATGCCGAGATGCACGCCAAGGCGCTCGACCGACTTGGACTGGAGAACGACCTCCGCCACGCGGTGAAGAGCAGCGAGTTCGACCTGCACTACCAGCCCATCGTGTCGCTGTCTTCGGGCATGTGCGTCGGGTTCGAGGCACTGATCCGCTGGTCGCGCAATGGGCAGGCAACCTCGCCTGAGAAGTTCATTCCGGTCGCCGAGGAGCTGGGACTCATCGAGCAGCTTGGCACGTGGGTGCTCGAAGAGGCGTGCCGGATGTTTGCCAGCTGGCAAGAGCGCTTTCCCTTATACGGCCTCGAGTGCATCACGGTGAATGTCTCCACCAGGCAGTTGATGCAATCGAACTTCCTGCAGATCGTTCAAGAGACCGTCCGCCTGGCTGGATTGGAGCCCTCGCATCTGCGTCTCGAGATCACCGAGACGACGTTGATGGGCAGTCCCTACGTGGCCGCGGAGCACCTCCGCGAGCTTCGGGACTTCGGCGTGAAGGTCTACCTTGACGACTTCGGAACGGGCTACTCGTCGCTGAGCCACCTGCACAAGCTCCCGGTCGACGCCTTGAAGATCGATCGTTCGTTCGTCCGAAGTCTCCTGCTACCCGAGCGCCCGGCGATCGTTGAAAGCATTCTGGCGCTCGCGCGGACGCTCAAAACCGGCGTCGTGGCCGAAGGCGTCGAAAGCGCGATGCAGGCGCAGGAGCTCAGGCGCCTCGGCTGCCGCCATGCGCAGGGATACTTCTTCTCACCGCCGATCTCGAGCCCGCGCGTCGAGCAAATGCTGGCGGATCGCAGGCCGCTCGGTCAGTCCGATGGTGCCGCCGAGCAACTGGTTCGAGCTGGCTCCGACCTCGATCAGCTGCTTGGCTCGAAGCCGCTCGACTGGCCTGACGAGCAACCGACGTCACGTTCATCGACCCAGAAGTCACAGGGGCGCGTGCCGTCGACATCAGCGTGGGCGCATTAACGCGCTGCTTAGATCCGATGTAGCGCGAGTACTTGGTGCTTCGGTTCCTGGTGCTTGGTTCGTTTGTGAGTCCAAGGTCCGGTGGTCCCGGCAACCACCGCAGCGGACCAAGGATGCGGGACCTCAGCACGGACTACGTACTAGTGCCCAGGGACAAACGACAGCCTGGTTCTTATGGCGTCGATCTCCGTGGGTCTGAACGTCCAGTCCGTGTTGTGACGACGCCGAATCTCGGACTGCAACCAGATCGGACGCATCAAGCCGTTGGCGGCATGCGCGCTGGTGGCCATGAGGAGGTGTCCGAGCTCATGGGCAATGGCCCGGCCGAGTAGTGCGCGCGGGTCGATCCCGGATTGCTGGGCCATCCACTCGACGCGGTCGAGATAGATTGTCGCGAGCACCCCGCCTCTCGTTCGCGTGTCGATAAGCGCATCCCCCAGCGGCAGTTCGCGGCTCGGTTCATTGACGGCGCCAGAGCGCACGATCCGAAGCGCCAGCTCTCCGGGCGCCAGTGGCAGCTCGCAGTGAGTCGCGTTGGCCTGGTCAGCCGGCGCCGGTCGCCCCTTGCCGCCCGGCTCGTTGCAATGCCGCCAGATCAGCTCGACCGCTGCGGCCGACACGATCGACGATGCAATGTCGAGGGATGCGCGGCGCGCGCCCGCGGCGGCGCCGGTCGCGTCATACACGCGAACCGTGACTTCGGTCCAGAGCGTTTCGGCTGCAGAAGCAGGCAGCGGCAGCAGCAGCACAGCGGCGACTGACAGGGTGTGACGAACAGTCATGATCGGCTCCTGTGGGGTGAGCCCCGCGCTCACGCGTCCCACTGTGAAGTCCGCCCGCGCGTGCCTCAATGCATCAGAGGGTGACCCGAGGTGACATGTTGGTAACTTGTCACTGCGACATGCCCAACTCCTCTTCTCAATCCGGTGCCGGTACGGCATCCTCAAGTTCCAGGATCGGATCTATGAACAGCGAGGTCCTTCGGTTCGCATCATTCGAGCTGGACTGTCGATCGCGTGAGCTGCGCGAGGGGACGCGACGGGTGCGTCTGCAGGATCAACCGTTCGAGATTCTTCGACTCATGCTCGAACATCCGGGCGAAGTCGTCACGCGCGACGAACTGCGGCAGCGTCTCTGGCCGGATGGCACGTTCGTCGACTTCGAGCACAGCCTGAATGCCGCCATCAAACGGCTGCGCGCGTCGCTGGGAGACAACGCCGATCATCCACGCTTCGTCGAGACCGTACCACGCCGCGGGTATCGTTTCATTGCCGCCATCGATCGCGCGCAGGGCGCTGCCCGGCCGCTTCCCGCGCCGGTCACACGCCTCGTGGTGTTGCCGTTCAGCAATCTGAGCGAGGACAGCGCGCAGGAGTACTTCGCCGATGGACTCACCGAGGAGCTGATCGCGCAACTCGGACCACTGTGCCGCGGCAGGGTCGGCGTGATCGCGCGCTGGTCCTCGATGGTGTTCAAGGGCAGTCTGCAGCGGGCGCGCGAAATCGGCGAGGCGCTGCGCGCCGATCATCTGCTCGAGGGAAGCGTGCGGCGGGACGGACCGCGTGTTCGCATCACCGTGCGCCTCGTCGAAACCGGCAGCGAAGCGGAGTTGTGGTCGAAGACATACGAGCGCACGGCCGATGACTGGTTGGCGGTGCAGGCGGACGTGGCGAGCCTCGTTGCTCGTTCATTGATCCAGGAGCTCGTGCCCGGCGTGCAAACCGGCCGCAGGGCGGATGAACATCCGGCGGCATATCAGGCGTATCTGCGCGGGCGGTATCACTGGGCGAAACCCGGCGACACGGGGCTGGTCGAGTCGTTGCTCGGCTTCGAGGAAGCGACGCGGTTGGCGCCCGATTTCGCAGCCGCCCATGGCGGACTGGCGCGCGTCAGGCTGGGCAGCGCCGAGTACTACCATGCACCGCCGCGGCAGGCCCTGCTGGCCGCGCGCGAATCGGCGAACCGTGCCCTCGCACTCGATCCATCGGTATCGGAGGCGGTTGCCGTACTCGCGGACACCAGGCGCATGCTGGACATGGATTGGGCAGCCGCCGATGCTGGCTACATCGAGGCACTCGTGCTGAACCCAAGCAACGAGTTCGCGCTGCGCGCCTTCGGCGTGACGCTCGCGCTGCGCTCGAGGTTCGACGAAGCCGCGCGTCATGTCGACCAGGCATGTGAGATCGATCCGTTATGCCTGATGGCCAATACCGTGGCGGCCTGGACCCGCTACCTGTGTGGTGATGTCGATCGAGCGATCGAACGCTGCCGGCATGCGCTTCATCTGTTTCCTGATTTCGGCCCGGCGCTGCGGCTGCTCGGAGCCGTCTACCTCAAGGCCGGAGATCTTACCCGCGCGCGTGTGACGCTGGAAGCGTCGGTGAACGGCGACGCCACTGATCCGATTCGCCTGGCGTGGCTTGCGCATCTGCGCGCGGTCAGCGGTGCGCGTGCGGAGGCAAAGGAGTTGATCGCGCGCGCTCTTGCTCAGCACGCGCGCCGCTACGTCTCTTCGTTCCACCTCGCGATGGCGTATGCCGGGCTCGAGGAGCACGAGTGCGCGTTCGCGGCCCTCGATCAGGCCTGGCTGGATCGCGATCCGGCCCTCGCGACAGTCACGGTGGAGCCGCGATTCGACCCGCTGCGGGGCGATCGGCAGTATGCCGATCTGCTCGGGCGCTTGAATCTCTCACAACCGCCCGCTGTCCACAGCGACGTAGAGCGGGGGCTTCAGTCCCCGCGTGGCAATGACCGCGCAGGCTGAAGCTGCGCTCTACGACAATGTGGAAAACGCCAGAAACAAGGAGTACAAACGGACCGCGGCCTTACGCCGTCGCCAGCGTCGCCCGTCGCATCTGGTGGTATTCAGCCAACCTCGCGTTGGCCAATACGATCGTTTCGAGTTCGGCGGCGATGGCGTCGAGGTCGGATCCGGAGATGACGGTGTAGAACTGATCGTCGCCGACGCCTGTGTAGACGCGATTGCCAATGCAGCCGAGGCTCGACGCGACGCCGCCCGAGAGAGCCGCCGGTATCGCCATGCACGTTGGCCGACCCAGCAGGGGCAGGACCGCCTTCGCGGCGGCTATTGCCGATTCGTGCAGGAGCATCAATTTCGCCGGCTTGCCCGCAACGACGACGGCATCCGGAGCCACCGGCATCTGCGAGAGCGGGGCGTAAATCGTCACCGCCGGCGTCTTCGGCAGCCGCGGCAAGCCGGCGACTTCCTCCATCTTCAAGTAGCCGACCTCCACCATCAGTTCGAGCGTGCCGGTCAGCTCGTCCTCACGACCGGGAGGCAACGTGATGTTGTGCGTGTAGCTGCCGACGGCACAGTTGAAGTGGTCCGATGGCACCGTGTAAAAAACCTGGCCGCCGGCCGCGAGACGCCAGAAGCTGCACCCCGCGGGCTGCGTACCCGAAAGCGGGAGTACTCCTTCAGGAGGAGTGTCGCGGAAGGCGATGGCAACCGGGCGACGAGAGAGGCCGAGGACATCCGTCAAGCGCCGCTCCATTTGCGCGTAGTCAGTCATATCGGAAAGATATCAGAGTCCGAACGGCCAACGTATTGGGTTAGTCGCGGCAGCAGAGACCAGGAGGAGTCACGCCACGACGAACACGAAGAGCACGAAGGACAATATGTCGGTGTCGATCATCCGGCTCAGTGGCACTCCCTCGGTGCGTCGTGATGAGCGGGTGAAGCTGCTGGTCACGATACTCGCTGTGCCGTGATCAGCGGGCGAAGGTGGCTACGCCCGACTGCCGACAAACTCGACATCCATCCACCCTCTGACGCTGTTGATCAGCCAGAGCCGCGGCGCCGTTGCGACGTCGGTTTTGGTCAGCACGTGTTCGTAGATCGTGCCCGCCTCGAGCAGCTCGGCGCGCAGCGTGCCCGCGAGCAATCCACATCGCAGGGGAGGCGTGTAGCGCAAGCCATCGATCTC
>JBKPNV010000055.1:0-13186 GCA_046732795.1 Acidobacteriota bacterium | reverse complement strand
CCTGGATGGGCGGGTGCCGTCGTCTACGGTCTCGGCTCGTTTGTCTGCCACCAGCTTTCCGATCGCTCATTTCATGTCGCCGGGTTCCAGTTGCCGGTCTGCGCGAGATGCCTCGGCATCTATGTCGGGGCATCGGCTGGCGTGGCGTATCTGTGGTTGCGGTCTGATAGCGAGCGGACTGTGTTACCGATGCGGACGCGCGAACTGCGATGGCTTGCCGGGGTCGCCGCGGCTCCAACTCTGATGACCGTCGCGTTCGAGATCGTTGGAGCTTGGTACCCCTCGAACGACACGCGCGCCCTCGCAGGTCTGCCACTGGGCATGCTCGTTGGACTCGTGGTGATGAATGCGGTCACGCGCGCGCACGGAGCGCGGGCCAGGAGCGCTGTGGCTGGCGAGACGGAGCTGCGATGATGTGAGGCGCAGCCTCGCTACGCTACACTACGACGAATGCGTGCCACCCCGGCCGACCGTACCCAAACCACCTCAACGCCCTATCTGATTTGCGCTCTCGCCTGGTTTCTGCCGGGCGCGGGGCATTTCTGGCTGGGTCGCCGCCAGAAGGGAATCGTGTTCCTGGTGGCGCTGTCGCTGATGTTCGCCTTCGGACTGTGGCTCCAGGGTCGACTGTTTCCCTTCGAAATCACCCAGCCGCTCGTGGCGCTGATGGCGGTGGCGGACCTTGGTGTAGGCCTCCCGTATCTCGTGGCGCGGACCGCCGGCATCGGAGCCGGCGATGTCGTCGCGATCACCTTCGAGTACGGCAACACCTTCATCATCGCCGCGGGCCTGCTGAACATGCTGGTCGTGCTCGATGCATTCGATATCGCGAAAGGACGGAAGTGACCAGTCATCTCGGCCTCATGGTGATCTTTTCACTGTTCGTCTCGGTGGTGTTCGCGGTCCTCACGCGGGACGATCCCAAAGAGCAGCTGAAATTCGGGGCGCGCCTGTTCGGCGGGTTCATCGGTGCCGGAATCCTGATGGGCTGGCTGCTGTATCCACTTCCTCTTTGATCGTTCGTGTTCGCTTCTCACACCAGTCGAGTTCGGAGCCTGTCCCTGTGGGCGCCTGTCATCGCGTACATGGTCGCGATCTTCTTCGTGTCGAATCTGCAGGTCGCGCCGTTGCCCGAAGAAGTGTCCGACAAGACGGCACACCTCTGGGCCTACGCCGGTCTGGCGATACTCGCGGTGCGAGCCGTCGGAGGTGGTTTGCCCTCCCGCGTCATGCTCCGTGTGGCCCTGCTTGCATTTCTGATCGCGGCTGGCTACGGCATCTTCGACGAAGTTCACCAGTTGTTCGTGCCCGGCAGATCTGGAGATGTCTTTGACTGGTTTGCGGATGCCAGCGGCTCGGTCGTCGGCATCGCGCTGTGCTGGCTGTGGGGTATCATTGCGTCAAGACACCGGGTGTAATTTCCGTCCGCATCCCTCGGAAATTACACCCGGTGTCTTTTCAGAAACGTGAAAGAGTTGCAGGGCTCGCCCAAAGCCACCGGTCGCCGCTTTGCGGTCGTCGTGTCGACTTTCAACCAGGACATCACGGACGGGTTGCTTCGCGGGGCGCGTGCGGCTTTGAGTGATGCCGGCGTCGATAGCGCGGACGTCATCATCGTCCGCGTGCCGGGCGCCTTCGAGATCCCGCTGGCCGCTCGTCGTCTCGCGCGGACTGGACGATACGACGCCATCATCTGTCTGGGCTGCGTCATCAAGGGCGAGACGATGCACTTCGAGTACATCTCGTCTGCCGTGTCGCAGGGAATCATGGCGGTGAGCGCGGACACGGGCATTCCGGTCACGTTTGGCGTGCTGACGACGTTGACGGAGGAGCAGGCCGCCGTTCGTTCGGCCGACGGGCCGGAGAACAAGGGGCGTGAAGCGGCACTGTCTGCCGTCGAGATGATCACGCTGGTCGAAGCGATCGAAGACGGGGCCAGGCATGATGGCTGAAGCTGAACGTACATCGGAGACGCAAACGGGTGCTGATTCGCGGCATCGCGCGCGCGAGGTAGCGCTGCAGATGCTGTATCAGTGGGAGGTGGGACGGACACCCATCGAAGAGGTGTGCCAAACCTTCTGGACCGGTGGACCCGCCGGCGCGCCGCCGGCTCAAAGCATTCGCGCCTTTGCGACGTCGCTGGCATCAGGAGTGGCGGCGCATTCCGCGCAACTCGATACCCTCATTGTCGAGGCCGCCGAGCATTGGCGCATCGAGCGGATGAACGTGATGGACCGGCTCATCCTGCGTCTTGGTGTGTATGAGTTTCTCTACGAGCGGGACACGCCCGCAATCGTGGTCATCAATGAGGCTCTCGAACTGGGGCGCAGCTTCAGCGCCGACGAATCGGTGCGCTTCATCAACGGCATACTCGACGCCATCAGGCGAACGCTCAATCGCGAATGAATTCAGAAGAATCCGATCAGGTTGTGCAGCGCCGGAGCAATCTCGAGGCGCTGAAACAGCTCGGGGTCGATGCGTACCCCCACCGCTTCGATGAGTCCACGCCAATCGCCCGTCTCGTCGCCGATCACGGCGCAAAGACGTCGCAGGAGCTAGAGGCACCACGGATCACGACGAGAGTCGCCGGCCGCGTCCTCGCGATCCGTACTTTCGGCAAAGCCGGGTTCCTGCAACTGTCCGACGGTCGCGCGCGCGTGCAGGTCTACGTTCGACAGGACTCGGTGCCAGAGAGAGACTTCCAGATCTTCAAGCTGCTCGACATCGGCGATTGGGTGGGCGTGGAGGGATATCTGTTTCGCACGAAGACCAATGAATTCAGCGTCCATGTCGCGAGTCTGCAGTTCCTGTCGAAGAGTCTTCTGCCGCTACCCGAGAAATGGCATGGGCTCCAGGACATCGAGACCCGTTACCGTCAACGCTACCTCGATTTGATCGTGAACCCGGATTCACGCCGCGTGTTCGAAGTGAGGAGCCGGGTCGTTACGGCGATCCGCGAGTTTCTCATCGCGCGCGGGTTCCTCGAGGTCGAGACGCCGATGATGCAGCCGATGGCGGGCGGCGCCATCGCACGACCGTTCGTGACCCATCACAACGCGCTCGACATGGCGCTCTACATGCGAATCGCGCCCGAGTTGTATCTGAAGCGGCTCGTCGTCGGCGGCATCGACAGAGTGTTCGAGATCAATCGTAACTTCAGGAACGAAGGGATCTCCACGCAGCACAACCCTGAGTTCACCATGCTCGAGTTCTACTGGACGTACGCCGACTACAACGACTTGATCGTATTGACCGAAGAGATGCTGCAGCACGTGGCGCAGGCGGCCACCGGAAGCGACGAAGCGAGGTTTGGCGAGCACACGATTTCGCTCAAGCCGCCCTTCCGCCGTCTCTCGCTGCGGGCGGCCGCGCGCGATGCGGCTGCCCGCCGTCTCGGGACGGCGATCCCCGAGGCGGACCTGCGCTCGGACGAGGCGGCCGCGGCATTGGCGGCGCGTCTCGGCATCGATGTCATTCCCGGGAGCGGGGCAGGGAAGATCACCGCCGCGATCTTCGAGGCGCTGTGCGAAGGCGATCTGATTCAGCCGGTCTTCGTCTACGACTTTCCCACCGAGGTCTCACCGCTCTCAAAACAACGGAAAGACGATCCCGATACGGTCGAACGGTTCGAGCTTTACATCGGCGGCTTCGAAGTCGCGAACGCCTTCAGCGAGCTCAACGATCCGGTCGAGCAACGGCGGCGATTCGAGCAGCAGCTTCGTGAGCGCAAGGGTGGCGACGAGGAGGCGCACGGAATGGACGAAGACTACATCCGGGCGCTGGAGTACGGGTTGCCGCCGACAGGTGGTGAAGGGATTGGGATCGACAGGCTGGTCATGGTGCTGACCAACAGCCCGTCGATTCGCGATGTGATTCTATTCCCGCTGATGCGTCCCGAACGCCGTAACCCTGGCGACGGTGGTCAGCGTTTGACCTGAATCGTGACGACCTGCTCCGAGGGGATCGGCATGCCGTTCCGCGTGGCCGGGGTGTATTTCCAGTTCCGCGTCGCCTGGGAGACGAGCCGGTCGTAGACCGGATGCGCCGATTCCTTGACTGTGGCGCTTGTGACTTTGCCGGTCTCATCGATCAGCACGACGAGGACGAGCTTCGCGTCGGCGCGCGATGCGAGGTCCGTGGGCATTGGTGGAACCTCCTGCGTGAGCGCAATAGGAGGCACGACCTTCGGCGGCGCCGCCGTAGGAGCTGGAGCGACGGGCGGGGGAGGCAGAGGCTCGGGCGGCGCTGCGACGACCTTCACGGGTACCGCGGTGGCGTTCGCGAGATCGATGAATCCTTTGGCCAGTGTCTCGAGGTCCTGCTTCGTGTTTGCGTCGGAGAACGCCGGATCATTCAGCAGTGTGAGGACGAGCGAGAAGCGCTTGACGGCCTCGTCGTTCTTCTTGTCTGTGTATCGGTCGCGGCCTTCGGCGAACACGCGGCGAGCAATCGTCGGCAGCAGCTTTTGACGAACCTTGGTAACGAGTTCCACGAAGCGAGGCGGCGCGTCCTCTGAGGACGGAATGAACGTTGGCGATGAATTCACGAGCGCTTCAATCGCCGTGCTCGCATCCGCCTGACGCCCAAGCGCGAGAAGACAGAGCGCTTTGTACTGTTGCGCCTCGACACCGTCGAGCGACGCGACAACTTCCAGCGCCTTGTCGTATTCGGCGGCGGCGTAGAGGGTTTTGTAATCGACCTCGGAAACCTGAGCGGCGGATGAGCTGGCGAGAGAGACCGTCAGAATCAAGCAGCCGCAGGCGCCTGGAAGCCAGCGGACCCTTTTCATCATCGTGATCTCATGTCCACGGAGATACGTGGTGAATCCTTCAGCGTTACTCGAGCCATCTGTCGTTTCTCACCGAATTGCGGGTGACGGAAGACAATCTCATGATCACCGATTGGTTGCTCTACGTTGGCCAGAGGAGTATCGCCTATCAGGGTCCCGTCCACAAACACCTGGGCCCAGGGCAGGGCGTTGATGTTCATGGCTACGCGAGGGATTGTAAGCGAGATCGGGGCTCCGCGTCCCGCGGAAACAACGACTTTCGAAGTTTGCCTGAAGTTGAACTGGTCCGAGACGAAATCGAGCTCGTGGCCGCCAGGTGGCAGCATGATGCGGTCGATTTCACTGGTACCAATGAGGCGTCCACCCTCGAGAACCTGCATGGAAAAGGGGGTTTGTAGCGTGATCCACCCCCACGACGTCGACGCGCTGGCGGCGGCGCCGCCAACGACGAGAGAGGCGGTGGCGCCGGCTTCCACCTGCACGGAACGCTGATACGAGGCTGCCTCGCCTTTCACCGTGACCTGGTGACGCCCGGCCGAAAGGCCTCCAATGGTCAGCGGTGTTTGGCCGCGAGCAGTCCCGTCGACGGTCACAACGCTTCCAGCCGGATCGCTGACGACGGAGAGGCTGCCGGTCTGCACCGGGGCGCGGGCGGCCTCAGAGGGTTCGGCCCACTCGATGTGATAGGCCTTCGAGGCTCCGCTGGCAATCTCGATGTTCATCTGCTTCGAGCTCGACCCTCGCTGCACCAGCAAGCGATGGCTACCCTCGGGCAATGTCAAGGTGAGCGGCGTCGTTCCGCGCACGGCGTCATCGATTCGAACTTCCGCGCCCGGAGGATCCGTCTCCACACTCAGCGATCCTGTCGGCGCCGGCAGCGTCCGGAGACTCAGAGCCGCGGCTACCGCGCCGGCCGTACCGAGAACACCCAGCGTGATGCCAATCGCGATCATCGCCCGTTTGCGGACCTTGATGACGACGGGCAGACCTGGCAACACCTCGGCAGGCGCGGTCTCGCTTGCGAACTCAAAGGTCGCATCACCGTCGCGCTCAGCCTCAGGTTTCGGGACCGGTTTGGTCCGGAACGACGCGACCGGTTTGACGTTGGCTGAATCAGGTGTCACGGTGCTGGCACTTAGCGCGATGCATGCCAATCCGGCCGGTCAGTATTGCGCGAATATGAACCTAATGGCTCGATTAGTCCACCTATCGGCGGACTCTTTTCGTGTTTCTTAATGGACTCTCGGGAAGCTTGCGAGTCCATAATATAAATGGACGCCAGCGTGTCATTCGAGTTGTTTATCGCCCTCCGATACCTGCTGGCGCGTCGCCAGCACTCCTCCATTTCCCGGGTTTCGCTGTTTTCGACCATCGGCGTTGCAGTCGGCGTAATAGCTCTGATAGTGGCGCTCGCGCTGATGACCGGGCTCCAGGGCGAGCTGAGGAATCGCATCCTCGGGTCCACAGCTCATGTGTATGTCTGGAAGACCGGCTCCTTGGGCGACTACAAGACTGAGGTCGCAAACCTGAGCGCGGTCCCGGGCGTCGCCGGCGCCGGGCCCGCAATCATCGGCAAGGCAATTGTCTCGTCAGACCGCGCTGATGCCTTCATCACCCTCAAAGGCGTCGATCCGGTTCTCGAGGGCCACGTGACGGACATCGAGCGGACGGTGAAGCAGGGGAGTCTCGCGGGCTTGACTGAGCAGGGCGAGGACGATCGCCCCGGGATCCTGCTCGGAAACGACCTGGCGCAACAACTGGGAGTCAAGGTCGGCGACGAGATCACCCTCATCACTCCAGGCGGCTCGCTTTCGCCGATGGGCCTCATTCCACGCAACCGGCGTGTCCGCGTCGTCGGGATCTTTCAGCTCGGTCTGTACGAATACGACTCGGGCTACGGCTTCGTCAGCCTCGATTTTGCCAGCCGCCTGTTTTCGAAACAGGCTCCCGATCTGATTCAACTGCGAGTCAGCGACATCTGGGCCGCGGCCGATATCGCCAAATCGATCCCGCAGCGTCTCGGTCCGGAGTACGTCAGCGAAGACTGGTCCGAGCTCAATCGCTCGCTCTTCTCAGCGCTGTGGCTCGAGAAGATGGCGATTTCGATCACCATCGGCCTGATCGTCATGGTCGGTGCGCTCAACATCATTTCCTCGCTCATTCTTCTCGTGCGGCAGAAGAGTCGCGATATCGCCATTCTCAAGACGATGGGGACCTCGAGCACGCGAGTGATGGCGATCTTCATGATGCAGGGGTTGGTCATTGGAGTGATCGGCACGACGGTGGGCGGCCTTGCCGGCCTTGGCCTGTGCTGGGTGCTCGACACCTACGAGTTGATTCAAATCCCGATGGACGTCTATCAGGTCTCGCACGTGCCGTTCGTCGTCCAGCTGCGTGACTTCCTCGTCGTGGTCGCGGCAACGATCACGATCTGCTTCCTCGCCACGATCTATCCGTCTCGTCAAGCGTCACGGCTCGATCCGGTCCAGGCGCTCAGGTTCGAATAGTGCCCTTCGTCGACATCCAGGGGCTGAACAAGGTCTATCACCTCGGTACGCAGCGCATTCACGTGCTTCGCGACCTGGAGCTGCGCGTCGCCTTTGGCGAGATGGTGGCAATCGTGGGTGCGTCAGGCGTCGGCAAGAGCACGCTCCTGCACCTGATCGGCGGTCTCGATCGCGCGGACGCGGGACAGATTGTCGTCGCCGACACGAACCTGCGCGCTCTTGACGATGGCGCGCTCGTGCAGTTCCGCAATCGGAACGTCGGCTTCGTTTTCCAGTTCCATCACCTGATGCCGGAATTCGACGCGGCGGAAAACGTCGAGATGCCGATGCGGATCGCGCGGCTGCCTGGTGGCGATGCGCGTCGTCGCGCGGCCGATCTCCTGTCGCGAGTCGGTCTGAGAGAACGCCTGAAGCACCGGCCGAGTGAGATGTCTGGAGGCGAGCAGCAGCGCGTGGCGGTCGCGCGCGCGCTCGCGATGAAGCCGGCGCTGCTGCTGGCAGACGAACCCACCGGCGATCTCGACGAGACCACGGCGGACTCGCTGCACATGCTGCTGAAGGACATGCACGGCGAGCAGGGGCTGACGTCGATCATCGCCACGCACAATCCGCGCCTGGCGGCCGCGTGCGATCGCGTGTTGAGGCTGGAGCGCGGGCAGCTGCATGCGGAGTAGCCGGGTGGCTGGGTAGCTGTTGTGTTACCGATGGTTCCGGTGGCGCACTCGATCAACCCAGCTACCCAGCAACCCAGCAACAACCCAGCTCCCTAATTCGTCTGCGCAGTCGCCGTTGCGTACGCCCAGTGCCGCGTCGCACGCTGGACCACGTCGTCGACATCCTCCTGCAGCAGGAATCGATCTTTGACCAGCGCAGCGGCGGCGGTACGAATGCGTCCGAGGTAATCCTCTCGATCCCGATACCGCTCTTCAACCGAGAGGCGCGGATCGCGGCGCGCCTCGCGCTCGGCTTTCGTGCGGGCGAAGGGCGCGTACGATCCAAGCAGCGCATAGAGCGTGGTCGGATTGCCAACGCGCTCGGCTCTGAAGTTCCAGCCCGTTGTCGTTGCAAGAGGCACGACGAGCTCCGGCACGCGGATGCCGGCGACCTCGTTGCCGTCGGCATCGACTTTCGGGACGAGGAAGGGAAGAGCCGCGAAGTGACCTTCGTCGAGATATCCCGGTCCCTCGATGGTTCGCGGATCACCGAGACCCGGTATCGCAGGGAAGCCGATGGCCGTCAGCGGCACCAAGGTTTGATCGCGCAGCGACGCGTGGCGGCTGTCTGGTGGACGCGTGCCCGATTCGACCCACTGATGCGCCGCGCGAAGAAGCGCCCGCATGACGTTGCCCTGTGGCATGGGATTGCCGAGTGCTTGTCCGGTGCCGGGGGTTGGCGGAAAAGCCGCTTCACCGTGCTGTGTGCCGGCCAGATGGTAAATGCGGACGTTCTCCGGTACGTCGGCGTCGCGGGTGGCGTCCAGTGTGAGGTGCGTCAGCGCCGCCGAGCGGCCGAGGCCCCAATACTCTACCGACGTATTGGTATAGATCACCTTGGGCACCTGGTTTGGCCGATAGGCAGCGAGGATGCCGTCACGCTCACCACGCGGCCCAGCCTGAGCGAGATCCGTAAACGGAAACTGCGTGGCGGAGAAGGTGTTGTAGCCCGGCGCCGCGAATCGCTCGTTGAAAGACCCTTGTCCCGCGCCGGCGATGTGCGGCCATACGAGATCGAACACGCGGCGATCCTCTTCGTCCGCGTTGAAGCCGTCGTGCAGGAACTGACGCAGGAAGCGGCCGCTCTGCGAAGCGCCGAAGATATACGCTGTTCGACCGCGAATGGGCAGATCGGTGCGATAGCGGAACGCTGAAGCCGCATCGCGAACGGCCGCCATGCCGGCGCCTGCGACTTTGGCGCCGCCCGCCGGGTAATCGATCTCATAGAGCCGGCCTGGTTCGAATCCGTCGTCGAGCACGATGTGCACGCGCGAGTTCTGCACGCTGAACCGCCACTTCTCGCGATTGATTCGCGTCGGCGTTCCCCAGAATCGGTCGCGAACCGTCAGCGACGCCGTCCGATCGTTCAGGTCGAGCGGAGGATACGACGGCAAATCTGCCGGTGACGTGTCTGGCTGCTTCGCGTCGACGATGAAGGAATAGCGCACACGGCCCTGCACGTCTGCGGCAGGCGCCTCGATCCGGACAAAAGGCGGCTGAACGTCGAATTGCCAGCCGACCCACACGAGCGTGTAGCCCTCTTTCATCAGGAAGCCGTCGCCGAAATCGGCGGCCGCCATCGGGTCCTGGCTGACACTCGCACCTTTGTTGAAGCGTCCCAGGAGTCCCTTGCGTCCGCGATTGGCGATCTCGAACAGGAGCGCGCCGTTGCCTTTCTGCACGTCAACCGGGCGAAGGACGTACAAGTCGGCAGAGAAGTGGACGCGCCCGTCGGCCGCGCGTGCCGCGTGCTCGAGATCGACGACTCGCGAGTTGTGCTTGTCCGCAGGATCGAGAGCGAACTCGATCGTGCCGGTGAGCTTCTCGTACGGACCGACCTGACCGAACGCCTGGCTTTCGGCCACCACCGCGCGATTGGCGATCGTGACCTTTGTGACTTCGGCACGTGCGCCTGTCGAAATCAGCAACACGCACATCATCATCGACGGCACACATCGCTTCATTGACAGTCGCATCGATGTCTCCTCCACTACCGGCTGAAGCCGGACACTACGAGCGCAGCGCTATTCAACTCCGGCCAGCTCGAACACCGTCTTCGCCATGATCGAGTTGTCGTCCTCGCCTCGCCCCGCCGCCATCGTTGCGTGCAGAAGCTGTTGCACGACGGCGGTGACCGGCGCCGCCGTATCGGTCTCCGCGAGCGTCGACACGACATTGCGCATGTCCTTCGCGAACAGATGCGTCTTGAACCCTGGCTTGTAGGTTCCCTTCAGCGCGCGTTCACCGTGCACCTCGAGGACGCGACTCGCCGCGAACCCGCCGAGCAGCGCCTCGCGAACCTTTCCGGCGTCGACGCCCGACTTGCGCGCCAGCGCCAGCGCTTCGGCGACGACGGCGAGCGTGCCGCCGATCACCATCTGGTTGCACAGTTTGCAGAGCTGACCGGCGCCTGACTCGCCAACGCGCACCACTTTCTCCGGGTTTCCCATCGCGTCGAGCAGTGGCTTGACGGCATTGAAGGCTTCGAGATCGCCGCCGACCATGATCGACAGCGTTCCCGCAATGGCACCGATGTCGCCGCCACTGACCGGCGCGTCGAGCATCCTGGCGCCGAGCGACGCGGCGCGTTCGGCCAGCCGCCGCGCCGGGCCCGGTGCGATGCTGCTCATGTCGACGATGATGGTCCCTGGTTGAATCGCGCTGAACACGCCATCGGGTCCGGCGAGCACGGATTCGACATCGGGTGAATCAGGCACCATCGTGATGATGCGTGTGGCTTGACGGGCGACGTCGGCTGGTGACGTCGCCCGCGTCGCACCGGCGGCGACGAGATCGTCGACGGGACCCTGACTGCGGCTGTAGACGACCAGTGGATAACCCTTCTTGAGAACGTTCTTGGCCATGGGCCGGCCCATGAGACCGAGCCCGATGAATCCGACGGTTTCAGGCATGCGGGAAAGTATATTGGCTTTATGTATCTCGTCCTCGTCCAGGTCACTGTTCGCCCTGAGATGCTCCCGGAGTTCGAACGCCTGCTCCTGCACAACGCGAAGGAGTCGGTTGCGCGTGACCGCGGGTGTCTGCGATTCGACGTCAGCCAGCATGTCGATGATCCGACCCGCTGGGTGCTTCACGAGGTCTACGACGCGCCGGAGTCGCACACGGCGCACCGGCAGTCTGCACACTTTCTCGCCTACGACGCCGTAGCCCGGGATGCGGTGATCGAAAAGACCGTGTCACGATGCGTGGTCAAGCACGTGACGTAGTGCACGCAACGTCGGCGTGCGGCGGATCACTACCTACCACGCGCGCCAGATGCGCCGATAAGCAGAAACGTGAGCTTCGGGGACCTGTATCGAGCGACCGGCGTCATTACAGTGAGGACGTCATCGGATCGCGCGCTATAGGCATCTGACCAAAGCGGGCAGCGAAACCCTAGCAGGTACAGGACTTAGGCGGGTGAGGCCATTGGTGGCACGCAAGCTTTGCCTTATAATGACGTTAACGAGGTCTTCGTCAATAGCCTCCTAACCCCAAGGCGGGCCGGATGTTCGAACGTTACACGGAAAGGGCGAGGCGAGTTCTCTTTTTTGCCCGCTATGAGGCCAGCCAGCTCGGCAGCGTTTCGATCGAGACCGAGCATCTCCTTCTTGGACTGATCCGGGAAGGCAAAGGGCTGACGAGCCGGATTTTTGCGCGCTCGCATCTGTCCCTGGAAAACATCCGCAAGGAAATCGAGGGTCGCACGGTCTTCCGCGAGAAGGTGTCGACCTCAGTCGAGATTCCATTCAGCGCCGAGACGAAGCGTGTCCTCGGGTGCGCGGCCGAAGAAGCCGATCGCCTGCTGCACAACTACATCGGAACCGAACACCTGCTGCTCGGGATTCTGCGCGAAGAGCGGAGCGTCGCCGCCTCCATTCTGATGGAGAAGGGGATGCGCCTCCACACGGTCCGCGAGGATATCGTCCAGCTTCTCAACGAGAAGACGACGCTGACCCGAGTGAAGGAGACGCCGCTGCTGGCGGAGTTCAGCCGCGATCTGACGGAAGCGGCGATGAAGAATCAGCTCGACCCGCTGGTCGGACGCGACTACGAGCTCGAACGCGTGCAGCAGGTCCTGTGCCGGCGCACCAAGAACAACGCGGTGCTGATCGGCGAGCCCGGTGTCGGAAAGACGGCCATCGTCGAGGGGCTCGCGCAGAAGGTCGTCTACGGCGACGTGCCGCATTTCCTCGCGGACAAACGCATCCTTGCGCTCGATATCTCGCTGATCGTCGCCGGGACCAAATACCGCGGTCAGTTCGAGGAGCGGCTCAAGGCGATCATGAAGGAGCTCACCGAGAACCCGAACATCATTGTGTTCATCGACGAGCTGCACACGCTGGTGGGCGCCGGTTCGGCCGAGGGTTCGCTCGACGCCGCAAACATCCTCAAGCCCGCGTTGTCGCGGGGCGAGATTCGCTGCATCGGCGCGACCACGCCGGCCGAGTACCGGAAGTACATCGAAAAGGATCGTTCGCTCGAGCGCCGCTTCCAGGCGATCAAGGTCGATCCGCCCGCCGAGAAAGAAACGATCGAAATCCTCAAGGGCGTCAAGGATCGCTACGAGCAGTTCCATCGCGTCGAGTACACGCCCGAGGCCATCGAGGCGGCGGTGTATCAGTCGAGCCGGTACATCACCGACCGCTTCCTGCCGGACAAGGCAATCGACCTGGTCGACGAGGCGGGTGCGCGCGCGAAGCTGAAGGAAGCGGGCTACAGCGACGAGTTCGCCGAGATCAACAAGAGCATTCGTGTCGCGGTGGAGCAGATGGAGAGCGCCGCCTCGCAGAAGGATTTCGAGAAGGCGCAGTTCTATCGCGATCAGGAAGCGTCAGCGCGCGAGAATCTGCAACTCACGCGGGAGCGCTTCGACGGGAAGGTCCGCCGCGTCATCGTGAACAAGAGCGACATCGACGAAGTCGTGTCGAAGTGGACCGGTGTGCCCATCTCCTCGATCAATCAGGACGAGGGCGACAAGCTGCTCCGCATGGAGTCGGATCTCCACAAGCGCGTCGTCAGCCAGGATAAGGCGATCTCGGCGATCTCGCGGGCGATTCGTCGCTCACGCGCCGGCCTGAAGAACCCGAATCGTCCGGTGGGCAGCTTCATCTTCCTCGGCCCGACCGGTGTCGGAAAAACGGAGCTGGCGCGGGCGCTCGCCAATTTCCTCTTCG
>JBKPNV010000054.1:0-20029 GCA_046732795.1 Acidobacteriota bacterium | reverse complement strand
GGAGTTGGCCTCGTCTGGACGTGACATCGGACGCCCGGGAGTCATCAACAGGTTTGCGGCTTCGGCGAGTGTCAGCGCATTGTGCTCGACGACGGCCCACTCCGCATCGGTCTTCGGCGCTTTCTCAACCACGTCACCTTTGGCAGCGGATTCGGCCCCGACCGAATCCCAAATCGCCATAGCATTGGGATCGACGATGCCCTTCATCACGTCTTTGACCGTGCCGATTGGCGACACCTCGATCGTGGGAGGCGCAACCGGCGCCGCGCTTGCAGCCCCGGCCCGCTGAGTCACGAACGCCGTACCTGAAATCGCCCCTGCGAGTACGAGAAGCCAGTAGACCGTGCGCATAGCACCTCCGTCTGGCTGGCGATCGTACTTACGACCGGCGTCTCTCTCCCTGAAGACTTGATGAAATCTTCGTCAGGATCCACGGGATCGGCTAACGTACAGCAGGTGACGCCGCCCACCACATCCCGAATCATCCGCCGTCCTTCGGGTTCATCGCCCCAGACAGTTACGGCCGATATCTGCGTCCTCGGCGCAGGCATCGCTGGCGTCTCCGCCGCCATCGAGGCCGCGCGCGTGGGACGACGAGTGGTGATCGTGGACGCAGCGCCATCGCTCGGCGGGCAGGCTGTCGGCTCGATCATCGGGACCATCATCGGACTGTATACGCATGGCCCCGAGCCGTATCAAATCACGCACGGCATCGCGGATGAACTGATTGCCGACCTCACCCAGGAAGGTTCGTTGAGCCGCCGGGTCTCGATGACCGGCACCATCACGTTCCAATACGACGAGGTCAGGCTGGCGCGCTGGATTGAGCGCAAGGTCGAAGAGGCCGGTATCCGCGCGCTCGTGGGCGCCGTGCTCACCGGGGTGGGCTTCGACCGCCGGCGCGTGCGGCACCTCGATCTCGCCACGAGATTTGGATCGGTCCGGGTCGAGGCGGCTTCGTACGTCGACGCATCGGGCGACGCCACGCTTTGCTATCAAGCCGGCCTCGAGGTGCGTGAGCCAGACGCTCCAGTCTACGGTTCGCTGAACTTCATCATCGAGGGGTACGACACCGACGCCGTCAAGGATCTCGTGATCAAAGACGTGCACGACAGGCTCGCCGAGCGTGGCAGCCGATACGGGCTCGTTCGTCACGACGGCTTCCTGATGCACTTCCCCGGAAAGACGGTCATGCTCGCCAACGTCACTCACGTCGAGACGCCGCTCGACCCGGCCGCGGGCGCGCAGATGGTTTTCGAAGGACGACGCCAGGCCGACAACATCATCCAGTTCCTGCGGGCCGAGTTTCCGCGCATCTTTGCCAACGCGAAGGTCCGTACGTACGGCAATCCGGGTCTCAGGCAGACGCGCTGGATCGTCGGCGCACGTCAATTGACGCTGGAGCAGGTTCGCTCCGGCGAGCGCCCTGCGGACGCGGCTGCGCGCTGCGCGTGGTGGGTGGAACTCCACAACGCGAAGGAGCTGGTTCACTGGGAGCGCTTCGAACCGGATCACGTCTACTACATTCCGCTGTCGTGCATGGTGCCGCGGGAAGCTGACAACATCGTAGCGGCGGGACGCTGCGTCGATGCCGATGTGAGCGCTTTGTCAGCGATCAGGGTAATGGGGCCGTGCATGGCAATGGGCGCTGCCGCCGCGCACGCGCTCGATCTCGCGGGAATGGGATCCGTCCACGAGATTGACGTCGCAACCCTGCAAAAGCGGCTGACAGATAACCTGGACCGACGCTAAAGCCCGTGACCTTCGTGGCCTTGATGTTCTTCGTGGCCTGGTGGCTACAGATTGGGCGCAACGGTGATCTCTGTCTTCACCGAGTTCGCGATGTAGCACGCCTCGTGCGCCTGGTGATGAAGCTCCTCTTCTATCTCCTGCGTCGGATGCGTGCCGGCATACGCCACACGGGGATGAAGGACGACCGTACTGACCCAGAGGATGCCTTTCTCGTTCTTCGTCATCCGTCCGACCGCGTCGTCCACATAGCTCGTGACCTCGAGCCCGCGGCGTGATGCGACCCAGAGAAACGTCAGCATGTGGCAACTCGAGATTGCGGCGACGTAGGCTTCCTCCGGATCGACGTTCGCGGCATTCGAATACGGGGGCTTCACAGAGGTCGGCGCAGGCGACGCGGGCACGGTCATTCCTCCATCGAAGGTCCAGGTGTGCTCGCGCGAGTAGCTTCCCTTGAGAAATTCCCCCTGCGAGTGGATCCACTTGATGGTTGCTTTGTGTTCGGACATGGCCAGGACCCCGTCTACGTGCGTTTCTGAATCTCGACGACCCCGAGGTCGCCATCGACCATGACCCAGTCACCGGTCTCGATTAAGCCGAGCGGATCGCGATCGAGATCGGTCACGCTCGGCACACGCATGACCACCGCCCCCAGCGCGACCTTCGTCGTCATCTCGTTGAAGACGAGTGCCCGGGGCGCAGCGCCAGCCAATCGCGCCGTGTGATACATGGCCGACCAACCCGAGGAGCCTTTGGCGCCGCGAAATACGAGGACCTTGTCTTTGAAGCTCTTGCCGCGGAGCTCGTGATGCGTTTCCGTAATGACCCCCTGCTGGGGATTCACACCACCCCATCCCGGGATCGTCTCCCGCGTCACCAGCGCCTCGCCTTCGGCACGACCACCGACGACGCCCCGGCCGCGCAGCACAATCGTCGCCGACACTGTCATGGCCGTTCTCCATTCCACCGGCCGGTCACGGCCGCGTGAATGCAGTCCCGAGTCGACCCGAACCACGCCTGGATGCCCAGAATGGCTGGCAGATAGTGCGCCTGCTTTGCCGAGTCGAGCGCCGCGACCCTGGTGCCCGGTGGGATAGCCTGGGCAAACGCCGAGCAGGTATCGGTGAGCACCACGCCTCCCGCATCGGTGATCGCCTTCACGTATCCGCGCGTTCGTGCCTCGCTGTCGACGGCGCGCGACGTGAAGATCCACAGATGGCAGTTGGCGCTGACACGCTTCCCCTCGAGCAGCGTGGCCGCCTCTCGCAGCTGGTCGAGCGCGGCGTGTGGACAGCCGAGCATCACGTAGTCGACGTTCGGGTCGCGCGCATTGGCGTTGAGTCGATCGTACACCTGTCGCTGTTCGGTTGTGCCGTAGGTGAATTGCTCGCGCGGCCGGTTCGGACCAAACGCCATTTCCACCGATTCGGCTTCCGGTGTCGTACCGACAATGTGATACATCTCGACGCCACCCGATGACGAGGCGGACGCGCCGAAATGCTTCAAGCGCACGATCTCGGGCGTGGCAAACGTGCCAACGACAACGGGGATGTGCTCCTGCACGACCTCCCCAACGTAGTAGCCCAACATCCCCCAGTCCATCACCGATTCCACGGGCAGGTCCACGTCGATACGATGAGTTCCGTAACGGCATTCCGCGCGATGCAGTCCCCAGTCAGGAATCTTCCCGGTGAGCATCGCGGCGCTGGTGCTCTCCCTTCCTTCGGTGTTGGTGCGCGCGCCGAGCACGGAGTTCGCAAAAATCACAGCGGACGACTCCATCCACGCGCAGTGCTCGCCTTTCGCGGGAAGATTGCCCGCGAGGTACGGCGTGCAGGTTTTCAGGATCGTGACGTCGTGACGCGCTGCGAACGCTTCGCGCTCCTGGTAGTTCCTGAACACCTCGACCTTGACGCCGAGCGTCTGCCAGTTCCGCGGGTCTGCCCCACCTTGCAGGTGATACGTTGGCACCAGCGCGTCAGGGACCTCGACGAGCTCATCGGAGTCGAGGTCGAAATACGAAAAGATCGCATCGAGACCGTCGGCATCCTTGCCGGCGTAGTACCGCTGCAGGAATGGATTGGCTGAACCCGGCACGCCCGCCACGTTGCGCGTGTCGACGAATCGTTCGGCACCCAGCGCCTCCGCGTAGCGAACCAGCAACTCCATCGCCTTCTGCCGCGCCTTGCCATCGCGGCCGTCGAGCATGGCCTTCTCGCCGTTCGTAAGTGCGACTGTCATTTCGTGACTTCGGTTACAACGACACACCGAGGCGCCGAGACACAGAGGCCAATTGGTCTTCTCTGTGCCTCAGTGCCTTTGTGTGTCGGAGTCATTGCTGAATCGATCTTCCATGGCAATTTTGGTTACGATCCCGCGAGCCTCTCGCTCAGCTCCAAATCGCTCCGCAGACTTTGTGCTCCCAGCATGTAATGTACCGCGGCCCACAGATTGACCACTCCAATCGCCACGAGCGCGTAACGAAGTGAATCGGTCTGGAACGCAGGGGCAAGTCGATCGCTGATGAATCCGGTCACGGCGGGTCCCATTCCGTTACCGATGAGCGTCTGGATGAACAGCAACACCGAGGTGGCCACCGAGCGCATCCGCAACGTCGCCAGCGCCTGCGTCATCGCGAACGAAGGCCCGAAGAAGACGGCCGCCATCAGCATCAGACCGACGAACGACGGCAGACTCACGGCGAGGCGGGGTGATAAATACGCGAGGAACTGAAACGGCACGCACACGAGCGTTGCGATGCCAGGCACCCACATATACCAACGCCGATCGTTGGTCACCGTGCTGAGGCGATCGGACAGATAGCCCCCGAGAAACGTCCCGACGCCGGCTATGGCCGCCAGAATGGATATCCAATATCCCGCCTCGGCCACGTTCATCCCGTGAGAGCGCTGCAGAAAGGCGTTGTTGAAAGCCCCACTTGCGTACCACACGACCGAATGAAGCGCACACGCGAGGCTCAGATGGCGGAACGACGCACGCAGCCACAGGAACCGTAACACTTCCCACATGCCGGGTGTCGTCTGACTTGCTCCGCGGGAGACGGCACCATCGGACATCCCTCGCGGAGGCTCCTTCACGGTGAGAAACACAACGATGGCGATGACGATGCCGGGAATTCCAATCGCGATGAAGGTGTTCCGCCATCCGAGATTTTGATTACCCCAGCCACCAATCGCCGCTCCAATGGACGTGCCTACCGGCACCGCCAGCGCGTAGATGGCAAATGCGGTCCCGCGCCGTGCCTTCGGGAAATAGTCCGAGATGAGCGAATGTGACGGCGGGCTGCCGCCCGCCTCGCCGACCGCAGTGCCGATGCGCGTCAGGAACAGCATCGTGAAATTCACGGCCGTGCCAAAAAGCGCCGTCATCCCACTCCAGGTGGCCACAGCCAGGACCAGGACGTTCCGGCGATTCGAGCGATCTGCCCATGCCGCGATCGGGATCCCCATCAGGGAATAGAAAATCGCGAACGGCATCCCCGTGAGCATTCCCATCTGAAAGTCGGAAGCACCAAATTCCTTCTTGATCGACTGAACCGACGCCGCCAGAACCTGCGATCGATCGACGACGTTGACCACATAGCAGAGCGTCAGCATCACCAGGACGTAATACGCATATGTCATCGTCGCGGTCTGCGTATTCCGCTCGCCAATCGCGTGAGAGTGTGTGCGGGTCGCGGCCAAGGGGCCTCCTTTTCGGGACTCGGGGCTCGGGCTCGGCGCTTGGGACTCGGGGCTCGGGGCTCGGTCGTTCACAGCGCGCCACGCGCGCGGCCTGATAGATTACGTCGGAATGAACTTCCGTATGTCGGAATGAGCACGCGGACCTTTGGAACGAGGCGGCCAGATGCCCAGGTCACTGCGAAGCAATTTTGAGCCCGGATCGCCGCGTGAAGCGGTACGGCGCGCCCAATGGAAAGCGCTCGGGCTGAGCAACGAGGACATGCTCAAGCCCAAGATTGCGGTCGTGAACAGCTCGTCAGAGCTGGCGATCTGCTTCAGCCATCTCGACGGCATCGCACGCGTGGTGAAGGACGCGGTCCGTGAGGCCGGCGGCCTTCCTTTCGAGATCCGCACGGCGGCTCCGAGTGACTTCATCATCAGCGCGGCGAAAGGCGGCGGTTACATGCTTGCGAGCCGCGACCTCATCGTCAACGACATGGAAATCGCGGTCGAGGGGGCACAGCTCGACGGCATGGTATGTCTGTCCTCCTGCGATAAGACGCCGCCGGCTCACCTGATGGCGGCCGGCCGCTTCAACATTCCGACCATTCTCGTCATCGGTGGCTATCAACCGAGCGGGCACTACGAAGGCAAACACGTCGACATCGAAGAAGTCTTCATCGGTTCGGTGCAGGCGATGTTCGGCAAGCTCTCCAAGGAAGCGCTGGCCGGGATGTGCGATCACGCCATCACCGGACCCGGCGTCTGCGCGGGCATGGGCACCGCCAACTCGATGCACATCGTATGCGAGGCACTCGGGATGACCTTGCCTGGTGCAGCACCCGTGCTCGCCAATAGTCAGAAGATGTTCGAGCTGGCGCGACAGTCAGGACGTCGTATCGTGGAGATGGTGTGGGAGGATCTGACGCCACGGAAGGTGCTGACGCCGGGGGCATTCCGCAACGCGGCGGCATCGGTGCTGGCCGTGAGCGGCTCGATCAACTGCGTGAAGCATCTTCAGGCGATCGCTGTGGAAGCCGGCGTTGACGTCGATATCTTTTCGCTCTTCAACGAGCTCGGCGAGCAGGTCCCGGTGCTGAGCGCAGTCGCACCCAATGGTCCAGACACGATCGATGCCTTCGAGGCCGCAGGAGGAGCACGCGCTCTGCTTGCGCAGCTCGCACCTCTGCTCGACCGCGACGCCATGACGGTCAGTGGACGAACGCTGGGTGAGAACATCCGTGACGCCGAGGTCCACAATCCGAACGTGATTCGCCCACTCGACCGGCCGTTCTCGTCGCACGCGTCGATCGTCGTACTCCGCGGTTCGCTGGCGCCCGAGAGCGCGATCGTCAGGCCCGGCTTGCAGCGGCCGGGACACGATGGACGTTTCGAGGGCACGGCTGTCGTGTACGACGATGTCTCCGAAGCGATCGACGGGGTGCAGAAAGGCGCGCTGAAGCCGGGCAATGTCCTCGTCTTGCGCGGCTGCGGCCCAAAAGGTGGACCCGCAATGGCGGGCTCCGCCTCGCGCGTCGTGTTCGCGATCTATGCGGCTGGCCTCGAAAACCATGTCGCGTTCGTGTCCGACGGCCAGCTATCCGGTCTCTGCAACAAGGGCATGACGGTCGCTGAAGTGTCGCCCGAGTCCGCGATCGGCGGACCGCTTGCGCTGGCCGAGAACGGCGATCGCATCCGAATCGACCTCGACGCGCGCACGCTGGATCTCGACGTACCGCCCGCGGAACTCGATGCCCGACGCACGAGAAGAGGCGACGTCCCTTTGCCGCAAGCCACGGGATATTTGTCCATTTACCAGCGAAGCGTCCAACCCATGTCGACGGGCGCGGTGCTGGTCGTACCGGAACGGAAATAGGATTCGGAGAGATCCGCGGCATGCCGCAGCCTCTTTACGATCAGATTGGACGCCGGTACACATGGACGCGGCGTCCGGATCCCAGGATCGCCGCAGCGATTCTGGATGCACTGGGCGATGCCTCCACCGTCGTCAACGTGGGAGCCGGCGCGGGTGCCTACGAGCCGGTCGGCCCGTTTCTCGTCGCAGTCGAACCCTCCTGGCAGATGATCCGGCAGCGGCCGGCTGGGACGGCTCCCGTCATCCAGGCATCTGCTGAGGCACTACCCTTCCCAACCGGGACATTTGACGCCGCGCTTGCGGTGCTCACGCTGCATCACTGGGCGGATTGGCGCGCGGGCCTCGACGAGATGAAGAGAGTGGCGAATCGCCTCGTGGTCTTTACGTTCGACACGAGCGCAGTGGGCAACTTCTGGCTCACGCAGGCGTACTTTCCGCAGATCGTGGAACTGTATCGAGGAAGGTGTCCGTCCGTTGTCGAAATGGCGCACTACCTCGAGGACTGCAGAGTTGATCGCGTCCCGATACCGCACGATTGCGTCGATGGATTTCTTGGCGCCTTCTGGCGCCGACCTGAGGCGTACCTCGATCCGAAAGTGCGAGCAGGCATTTCTGGTTTCGCGCTTCTCGACCAGGATGTGGTGGCTCGAGGCATTGCGCGGCTTGAACTCGATCTCGAGTCAGGCGATTGGGAGCGGCGCTTCGGCCACCTGCGTTCGCTGGACGCGATTGATGTGTGCTACAGACTCCTGGTCACGTCGCGCCGGGCAGAGGAAGGCGTATAGTCCATTCATGCTGGACCGTCAATCAGCCTGCACCCTCGCGCTGCTCAGTAGTGTCGTCGTTCTCGCAGGCGCGTCTTCGGCGCTGGCCCAGGGGCCGCCGGACGAGCCAGCCGTCACGGTACGCGGACAGACTTACACGCCGCGGTCCATCCTCTCTCGCAATATGGGGACGGAGGAAGATCAGACGACGGCGTTTCCGCCGCACAAGATCGTCGGCAACGTCTATTACGTAGGGACCAGGACGCTCAGCTCGTTCCTGATCACCACACCGGCAGGACACATTCTTCTCAACAGCACGTACGAAAGGAACGTGCGGACGATTGAGCAGTCGGTGACGCAGCTTGGATTCAAATTCGGCGACGTCCGCATCCTGCTCGGGACGCATGCGCACGGCGATCACCAGGAAGGCGATGCACTGGTCAAGGAACTCACCGGCGCGCAGGTGATGGCGATGCGCGAGGACATTCCCGCGCTCGAAGGCATCCGGCCAGGAGGCAAGGCGCATCCGATCGATCGGACACTGCGGGACGGAGAGGAGGTGACGCTCGGCGGCACGACTCTGGTCGCGCATCTGACCGCGGGTCACACTCGTGGCTGCACGACGTGGACGATGAAGGCGCAGGAGGGCGGGAGGACGCTGAACGTGGTCTTCGCGTGCAGCTATCGTTCGCCGGCACCCGTCACTCCTGAAATCGAGCAGGAGTTCAATCGCACGTTCGGCCTGGTTCACTCACTGCCCTGCGACGTGCCGTTAGGCGACCATCCTGCCCAGTACAACATGGCCGCGAAGTACGCGAAATTGAAGGCCAACGCGCCGAACCCGTTCATCGATTCAGCGAATTGCTGGGTCGAGGCGGAGATCCAGGAAGCGATGCTCCGGGCACAAGTGAAATTGCAGCAGGCCGCGAAGCCGTGAGGGATCCGGCGACGTGCGATGCGAATCTGGGATCTTCCCGCCGGCTATCTGAATCGGCAAAGCCTGCTCGGTGAGCATCGCGAACTCCATGGCATTCATTCGATCCTGACCAACGGAAAGACGGGTTATGCCCGTCACCCCGAAACACTGCGTTGGGCCAGAGCGCTCAGCGGGTTGGCGTTACGCCATCGTCAATTGGTGGAGGAAATGCGCCTGCGCGGTTACGTCGATCGAACTCCGCTGCGTTGCATGCCAACCAAAACGACGTGGCCGGGATCGTTCGTGGATGAACCCGCGGAACAGGTCGCTTTGTTGCGACAGAAGTACATCAGGCGGGAAAAGGGCCGCATCCCACTCCCTGCTCATGTCAAGGAACTCTGGGCACAGCACAAATACTCCGTCATGGCACGAAGCCCGGAGAGCTGTCGTGCCATCGGTCGAGTGGTCGGACGCATGCACCGCGGCGCTCCAATCGCGGAACTTGCCCGCGATCTGATTCGGATTCTTCGTGACCCACCGAGTCAGGACCGCCTCCTGAACGCCATCGAACACATGTGGGGCCACGTGCGGAAGCAGGCCGCCGCCAACGATGTGGCGGACGCGAAAACCAGTCCGGGAGCGCTACTCGCCTGCACACAACGGCTGGCACTGCGGCACCGGGAGCCATTCTTGCTCTACTCTGTTGCATTGTCTGAGCTCGCAGTTTTTGTCGATGTGGAGAAATGAGATGGCGATTGCCTCACGAATGGTCGGAATCGGTTTGCCATCTGCCATGGGTGCCATGCTGCTGGCAACGATTTGGGCTGCGCCCTCGCTATCGGCTCAATCATCGAGTGTGCGCTGGGTCACTGCCTGGAGCACCTCGCAACAGACATTGGGTGAGGACCGCATCACGAACGCGACGGTCCGCATGATCGCCAGGGTCACGGCGCCCGGCGACGCCGTGCGCGTCCGCCTCGACAACGCGTATGGCACCGAGCCGGTGACGATCGGACGTGCGTACGTCGGTCACCGCGTTCGAGGCGCGGCGCTCGCAGCGGGATCGAATCGACCGATTACTTTCAGCGGCGCGACGGACACGATCGTTCCAGCGGGCGGCACAGTCTGGAGCGATCCAGTGCCAATGACGGTTCGCGCGCAGCAGGATCTGGCCGTCAGCATTCACGTTCGCGGAAGCGGCGTCCGCCCCAGCCAGCACACCAACGCGGCGGTGACATCGTACCGGAGCGCGGACAACTCTGGCGACGTGAGCGCCGATGAAGCAGCCGTACGTTTCGACATGACCACGACTGCGTTGTGGTGGCTCAAAGCCATTGATGTGCAGTCGGCATCGGCCGGCGCAATCGTAGCTTTTGGCGATTCGATCACCGACGGGACGTGCAGCACGCTCGACGCCCATGACCGTTGGGAAGACGTGCTCTCCGTGCGGCTTGGATTCGACCACGACGGCGCGGGCCGTCAGGCACGCGGCCAGCGTGAGGGCCCGAAGGCCGTCGTCAATGAAGGCATCGGCGGCAACACCATCGCTCGCGAAGGACTCGCACCGCCGCCCGACAGTACGCCTGGACTCGAACGGCTCGAGCGCGATGTCCTGTCACATCACGGGGTGACCGACGTCGTGCTCTTCATGGGCACGAACGACATCCGGCGCGGGGCAACGGCGGCCAGTGTCATCGAGGGAACCACCTCGATCATCAAGCAGGTCAAGTCGAAGGGATTCCGGATCATCGGCGCGACGATCATCCCGCGCCACAACGCCGCGGCGGCGGGCACAAATACGGGTTGGAGCGCCGAGAAGACAGGAATCCGGAACCAGGTCAATGAGTGGATTCGCGCCAAGGCTCCATTCGATGCGGTGATTGACTTCGCCCAGGTCGTGCGCGATCCATCCAACCACGACCTTCTCGTCCCAGCGTTCAACTGCGGAGACGGCATTCATCCCAGCCCGCTCGGGTACTACGAAATGGGTAAGGCGATCGATCTGAACCTTTTCCGTCGCCGGTAAAGGAAGGAGAACGGCCTAGTCTAGGAACGCAGTCGGGACAGCAACTCGCGCACGCGGCGGGCGTTCGTCCCGACATCGCCGACGCCGACGCGCGATTTCGATCGCACGTCGATGCGCGAGCCCTGACCCGACGGGTCCTCTGTAACGCGAACGACCACATCGTCCTTGAAGCCAAACCAGAACGTCGTGTCGGTCGCTTCGATACGTCCCGAGGGTCGATCACTCGCGATGAGCTCCCACCCCAACTCACGAACGGCCGCATTGACGCGATCGAACGCGTCGCTTGCGCTCTGGTGAACCACGAGCGGCGCAATGTCTGGATAGGCGCGCCGTTGCTGGTCGGCGACCTCGTTCCCGCCGTACTCCGGCGGATTCGCGGCGCCCGCTCGCAACGGCAGAATCGCCACAAACGGAGGCGGGTTCACGGTGTCGGTCGTGATGTCGTGAATGGGCGGCTTCCCTACCCCCGACATGATGAAGGCGCTCGGTACGCTCACGACCGCCAGGCCGATGACGATCCCCGCAGCGGCCATCTGCCAGTGTCCCGTCTTGAATCCCGCCACCAGCGATAACGAGGCTCCAATCAGGCCAAGCAACAGGCTGAGCGCCAACAGCAGGAATCCGATCACAAATGGCCACAGACCGACTCGCGACCCGAGCGGGGCCGCAATCAGCAAAAGGGCGCTGATGATTGAGAGTGCGAGACCTGTCTTCAGAACTAGTGGCCGGCTTTAGCCGGACCCTCCGGCAGTTTATGGTTTGGCCGCCTGGGAAGGCGGCGGGGCATCGCCACCTGAAGACCCGGCAAAGACCTTCCGGCCGTCCGCCAGGGTGACAACACGAGCGTTGGCCATCTTGCTGCCGTTTTTCGCCAGCGATCCTTCGACCGTCACTTCGTCGCCGACGTTCAGCGAGGTTCGCGTCCAGCCATTACGGCGAAGCACGTTCGGGCTGGCGAGCTCGAGGTTCCAGTTGGTGACAACGCCCTTGTCGTCCTTCACATCGACATAGAAACGCGCGTGAGGATTCGTCCACTCGACCTTGGTCACCGTTCCGACGAGCGTGACCGGCTTGTTGGCGTCGTACTGCGCTGCGAAGGAATGATGCGCCTGGACGTTCGACGCCATAACGAGAACAAGAGCGAGCAGAACACCAATGCCAGCCTTCATGTGCCCTCCCAGCACCGCCATCGTACGAGCCGCGTGTCCTTCTGTAAAGGGTCGATTCACGCCCTGCCCGACTCGAGCGCACGATGCTTGCGAACTGTGTCTTCCGGCAGTTCTTCGCGAAGCCAGAGTTGCTCGAGCGTCGGGTACATCGCGGCCAGGGGGAGCGCGATCAGCGCGCCGATCACGCCTGCCAATTCGGCGCCGATAGCGAGAGCGAGAATGACCGCAAGGTCGGAGAGCTTCATGCGGTCGCCGTACACCCGCGGCGAGATCAGGTAATTCTCGACTGCGTTGTACGCGATGTAGAACACCACGACGATCACGGCAGTCGACGGCGATACGGTGAAGGCGAGGAGGACTGCCGGAATCGCGGAGAGGATGAATCCCACCACCGGCACAAAATCAGATAGCCCAGCGAGGAGCGCCAGAAGCAGCGCCGCGGGCACGTTGAGCAGCCAGAGCGCGATCCAGGTCGCGATTGTGGCGATCACCGACGTGATCACATTGCCGGCCATGTACGCGAACGCCACGCGCTGGCAATCGGCGAGCGTTCTTTCAACCCGCCGTCGATGCTGGCGCGGCACGAACGCGATCAGCCACGCGTACGTCCGGTGACCATCGAACAGGAGGTACACCGTCACGGCAAAGCCGAACACGATGAAGGCGACCGCAGTCGTGGTGGAACGGCCCACGCTCATGGCAACTCTCGCCACGTCGAATCGACTGCCGACACCATTCGTGTTGTCCGCGTCGATGAGCCAATCCGGGATATAGCCCCAGACCTGCATCTGTAACTCGGCCACACGGCTGGCCACGTATTTCGCTTGATCGGCCAGCGATGCCCAGGTCGTCCACACGAACGCGCCTGCTGCGAGCAGAATCACCACCGTCAGTACTGCCGCAGCGGCCCCGCGTGGCAAGCCGCGCCGCTCGAGTCGTCGCACGACGGGATCGAGCAACACTGCGAGCAGCACCGCGACGATGAGCAGCAGAATGACCTGCATCAATCGCAACACGCACCAGACGAGTGCCGCCGCGGCTAGAATTCGGAAGATCGTGCGCCACGGAACGTCGAGCAGCACGCGGCGCCGCGAGCTTTCCTGCATACGCACCCCACACCGAAGGATAACGCGTCATGTCGGCGCGTCCTGAGGCGACTCGTCAGTAGATTACGGAATGTTCAACTCGGGGTGAGCGCGAATGTCGCTGAGGGTGTAAGAGTGTGAAGGGGTCAGACCCCTTCACACTACTTCACGATCGCTTGGGCGACGGCGTTCTCGAAGTCCCGTTGCAATGCCGGCGTGCTGGTCTGCATCAGGATGATCTGCACCATATCGGCCGCCGGTTCGATGTGGACGTTCGTGCCGTATGCACCGGCCCACCCCCATGCGCCCTTGGAGACCCGGCGATCCGCGGCGACCGGGTCCTCCACCACCTGCACGCCCAAGCCGAAGCCGATACCTTTCTGTGACATACCCATCTGGCCGCCAGCCATCTCGCTGGTGTGATTGGACGCCATCAGCTCGATCGTTCTCGGACTCAAATATCGTTTGCCGTTCAACTCCCCGCCATTCACGAGCATCGTCCCGAACTGCGCGTAGTCTTCGGCGGTCGAGACCAGACCACCGGCGCCTGAGAAGTACGTCGCGCTGCTCAGGCCGTTCTGATCGGCCAGCCGCTCGAGCCCGTTCTGGCCACGTCTGTACAGGGTGACGAGCCGTGGTTGGATGGCGGGCGTCAGCGCGAAGCCGGTGTCCTTCATGCCGAGCGGATCGAACAACCGCTCACGCAGAAACTGGTCATATGGTTTGCCCGATGCGATTTCCACGACGCGGCTGAGCACATCGAAGCCTGCAAGTCCGCTGTAGCGCCAGAGTGTGCCCGGCTGAAAGTCCAAGGCGACCGCCCCGAGCTTCGGGATGTAGGTGGCGAGCGTGTCGTTTGGGCCGCGAGTCGCCGCCGCACCCGCGGTCGCATTACCCAGACCATTGCTCATCAGCCCAGAGCCATGCGTCAGCAGATCGCGAATCGTGATCTCTCGCGTCGCCGAGACGAGGTCAACCTCGGGCGGCGGACCACCTCGCCCACCAGCGCCGCCCGGGCCGGCCGGCGCGGCACCGCCGCCGCGCGCGTTCGGCTTGGCAACGGCGACTTTCATCGACTTGAACTCGGGGATGAAGCGCGAAACCGGGTCACTCAGTCGAACCTTCCCCTCCTCGATCATCATCATGACGGCGACCGCCGTAATCGGCTTCGACATCGAGGCCAGACGGAATACGCCGTCCTTGGGCATCGGGCGCTTGCTCTCGATGTCCATCAGGCCGTGCGCCTCGAGATGCGCGATCTTCCCGTGGCGCGCCACTAATGTCACCGCTCCCGATATGGTCCCGGCGTCGATATGCCGCTGGACGGCGTCGTGAATCCGGCCGAGACGCTCGGCCGAGAGTCCGACATCCTCCGGCCGGGCAGTCATCACCGAGCCGGCCCCCTGCACCGAGAGCCCGGTCCAGGCACAGACCAGGGCTCCGCATACGATGCCGGCACGTCCTGACCATCCGAGGCGCTGCGTCATCTGAGTCCTCCCAATTGACGCGCGAATCATAGGAGGAGGTCCATTGCCGGTCAAGAAGTCGCGGCGTTCGAGGACTGGTGCCGCGACAAGCGACTCAAAGTCGCCGCAAGGACGGTCTTACCGTGACCGAGTGATGAGAAAGTATGCGTCTTTCTGCATCTGCGAGTAGGCACGTCAGTTGCGATAAGTAGGGGCAGTGCCCGTTGCTAACGCCATGGCGGCGGCACGGATGCCTCTCCTGAAAGGGGCTCCCCTCCTCACGCCCTGATCGCTCCGTCCGGCGTATGTCCGAACGAAGCGGTCAGGGTGCCCTTCCGCCCGCCGCGCCCTCCCAATCACCACGTCGCAAGAGCACGCTAAAATGACGGCCGGTCGACACTTCTTCCTGCTGCCGATCAAGAGTGTTCGTCTCGAATTTCTTGAACCGTCCGGAGTCGCAATAAGACCGTGACTGACCAACAGCCGTCCGAGATGAGCCTGACGGATGCACTGAGGATTGCCATCCTGATGCATCGCAACGGCGAGGTGAAGGACGCCGACACGCTGTACCGCAGAATCCTCGAGGTCGCGCCGGATTACGCGGACGCCGTTCACTTCTACGGCGTGCTGCTGCATCACCGCGATCGGAGCGACGAGGCGATCGCGATGATCGAGCGCTCGATCGCGCTCGATCCGACGCCAGGCCGCTACAACAATCTGGGCAACGCGCTGGTCGAGCGCGGGCGGCTCGACGAAGCCATCGACGCATATCGGCGATCGCTCGAACTCGACCCGGCCAACGCTGACGCATACAACAATCTCGGCTCGCTCCAGAAGGCAAAAGGCCGGCTCGAAGAATCCGAGGCGGCGTATCTGAAGGCGCTCGAGATCAGCCCAGAGCACATCAACGCCTTGACGAATCTCGGCAACGTTCGCTCCGATCAGGGCCGCCATCACGAGGCCGTCGGACTGTACTGGAAGGCGATCAGCCTGAATCCGGCTAACGATCGATCGAGATATCGCCTTGGCTACGCCTACTACGCGGTCAAACAATTCGAGGCGGCGGCCGAGGCCTTCCGCTTGTGGCTGGAGGTCGAGCCTGGCAACCCCATCCCGCAGCACATGATCGCCGCGCTCACGGGAAGCAACATCCCCGCACGCGCATCCGATGCCTACATCGAGCAGACCTTCGACGGGTTCGCCGCAAGTTTCGACGCCAAGCTCGAGATGCTGTCCTATCGCGCGCCGCAACTCATTGCCGCCGCGGTGGGCCGCATCGCCGGCGCACCAGCGGCCGATCGTGTCATCCTCGATGCTGGCTGTGGAACGGGATTGTGTGGACCGTTACTGGCCCCGTACGCCAGTCACCTGACCGGTGTCGATCTCTCGGCGCGCATGCTCGATGCGGCGCGGCTGAGGGGCGCGTACCACGAACTGTTCAAGCACGAGTTGACGTCGTTCATCGAAGACAGACCGGCGAGCGTAGACGTGATCACGTCGGCCGATACGCTCTGCTACTTCGGCGTGCTCGACAAGGTCTTCGCGGCGTCGGCGCGCGCGCTTCGCGATGATGGATTCCTGATTTTTTCAGTGGAGGCGGCCGCGGCGGATGACGCGCCTGAAGGCTTCCGAATCAACCCGCACGGACGGTACAGCCACACGCAGCCATATCTGGAAAGCGCGTTGCGCGAGGCTGGCCTCGTGATCGTCGCCGTCGATGCAGAAGTACTCCGCTCCGAAAACCATCTGCCAGTCAATGGCTTCGTCGTGACGGCCAGAAGGCCGCCGCGGCTGGATGCTGAGGACGGGGAAAGCGCCTAGGGCTCTGCTTGCTGGTGGGTGGGCGGACGCCGAAGCGCCCGCCCACTGCGCCGTTTACTTCTCGGCCTTGTTGGCCGCGATGTCGAACGCGAAGTTCACCGTTGCGTCGCCCGAGCCATCACCCTTCTGCGGTGTGTACTCGAACTTGACCTTGGCGAAATTCAGCGTGACGTTTTCGGTGAGCCGGTCTTCACCGCCGGATCCACCCGTGCTGACGCTCGTCACCATGACCTCGTTCATCGTGATCTTGATGTACTCGAGCGGCTTGTCGCCGGCCTTGCGCACGGTCAGCAATGCATCCGTGAAGTGAGTGCCCTTGGCGCATCCACTGAGCAGCAAGTGCGACGACTTATCCACGTACTTCGTGAACGAGAGATCCTGAACGTTCACTTTTCCTGCGCCGCCTCCGGTGCCCAGATGCGTTGTACCGCTCTGGCTGGCGCCCCAGCTCCAGGCCAGCACATCGATCTCCTCTTTGTGCACGGAATCCTTCGACTCACCCTTGATGTTCGGGATCTTCAAGAACATGTCTACGGCCATAACCAGAGATCCTTTCTATGAGCTCACACTTCGCCCTTGCACGATGAGTGTCTGGCGCTGTTGGCTAGCGCGGGCGATTATACCCGCGGAGCGTGTCAGTTCCAGTCATGTTTTGCGGGTCTTCGTCCCGCGCCTGGGTCGACATCGCCCGCGAACATCGTTTGCTTTCGAAGGGACGTCAATTTGAGAAACGTCGGTGCGCGCGTTTCCGAACTCTCGACGACTCGGGAGAACTACCGTGCGGTTCCGGAACGCGAGACGTGCACAGTGTTTGACCGGATCAGGGCGCGTGAACGGGGCCTGGCTTCGTTGACACACCCCTCCCCCGCCTATAAGCTGACCCCAATTCATTGCCCGCGCACGCCTCACAGCCAGCTACTTGAATAGGAGACCCCAGGGATGAGCGGACGGGACATTCAGTCGCTGCTGGCGCAGCGGAGAGTCACGCGTGCCATCAGTGAGGCAGTTCGCACGGAGTTGTCGCAGCATGTGGCGATCCTCACACCCCTGTTGCGGCCTGAAGCCGTCTTCAGCGAGTACATCGAGGGTGGGAGGCGCGACGCGGGCCACCGGCCCGGGCTGGCGATGAAAGAGCTGCAGGCGCTCTACGAGCAGATCGCCCCGGCCAAACCGTTGAATCTGCGGCGCGAGCTGACGCCGCCGTTCCCATTCGGCAACATTGGCCTCGAGATGACACCGGTGGATTACGTGCACGTCGCCACGTCCGGTCAGCACCAGCGAAAAATCACCGTGCGCCGCCCATTGACGTGGACGTTGAACTACGTTGGGTTCGCCCCCGCAAAGCTGCAAGCGCTGATCGATTCCAAAGGGCGATCGCCTGAAGAAATGCAGCGTTTCATCCTGGCCTACCTGATGCTCTACTTTGTCTTCAAGCATCAGCCGGGACTGACACACATCCTTGACGAAATGCACTTCCCTGTCACGTCAACCACCGTGCCAGAATTCGGCGAGCTGCCGGTGACGCGGATTGGCATCGACGTCGCCACCGAGCGCCCCGGCGACGATGTGGTGATAGAAAGCGCGGAGCTGACCGGGATGGACGCGTTCGAGGAAGTCGTCAACGCCGACGACATTTCACGGCTCCAGTCGCCCTTCCCGCAGCGGTTGGTCGAGATCGTCGCCCGTCACACGTCGGCGGCCACTTCGAGCTGAGGCTCGGTTCGCAGCCCCCTTCTGGTTCGTTTATATAGACGTGGCCGCACTCGCATTCGACGACCGCTCGATTTCCTGCGGGAACGGCGTTGCCGAGAGGACCAAGACAAGCGAGCCGTGGAGTAATATCTCGGAACGCTGCAGGAGGACCGATGGCATGAGCACCAGAGACACGGCGATAGCTGTACCTCCCGATCATGTGTGGGAGACGATGGTCAATGACGCGGCGGCCCACGTCGTGACGATCGTCTCACTGACGCCTGATGGCACGCCTGAGGTTCGGGTCGTCGATGGCGGCCCCGTGGTCGACGCCCGTCTGGCGGCACCAGTGACGCGGCGGCGCATGGAAGTCGCCATCGCCCAACGTCAACATGCAGTCGCCGTCTTCGAAGGTGGTGACCGTTCGAAGCCAATCATCATCGGGCTGATCGCGCCGATTGAAACCGAAGCGCCGGTGGTCGAATCTGAGAAGCCGGAGCCACCGCAGATCATCGAAGCGGATGTCGACGGAAAGCGCGTGCGGGTAACGGCGCAAGACGAGATCGTGCTGCAGTGCGGCAGTGCGTCGATCACGCTTCGCCGCAACGGGCGCGTCGTCGTCCGCGGAACCTACGTCGAAACGCACTCCGACGGAACGAATCGAATCAAGGGGGGGCAGGTTCAGATCAACTGAGCCGCCTGAGCCCGGGTATGTCTCCTCAGAGCGCAGCCACCCCCTTCCGTGACCTCGTCGACGAGAGCTTCGACGAGGCGGCGTTCCTATGGCGCCGGTGGGAGGGCGAGCTCACCAGCCTGACGCGCAACCTCGACGAGATTTATTCCTGGACGGAAGATCGCCTGCATGGCGCGCTCGACGGCGTGCATGTCGGCGGCACCGTGGCGATCGACATTGCGACCGAGGCACTGCGCTCGGATGATCTCGATCGGGCAACCGTTGGAGCGGCGGTGCTTGCTTCGAGCACCGATCCGAAGGCGACGGATGCCCTAATGGCCGAACTGAGCACGGCGAAGGACGACAAGCTTCGCGCGATTGTTCGCAGTCTTGAAGTAGCCGGCTCAGACCATGCGCTGCGAGCGGCGGCGCGTTCGTTTTCCAACGGAGATCCTCTCCTTGCCGGTGCGCTATGCCGGCTCAAGACGTTCCGTCGTGCACGCCCGGCCGAGGAGATGACGGCTGCCTTCGCATCCAACATTCCTGTCGTGCAGGCCGAGGCTGTTCGCTCGGCGCGACTGTCTGCCGATGACACGGCAGCCAAGATCGTCTCGAGGGCGCTGAATCATGTGGACGCGGCCGTACGTTACGCGGCTGTCGAAAGCGGTCTGAGCCTGAGAATCAACGGCGCGAAGGAAATGGCAATCACCATGGCCGGCAAGCGGGACCCCGTTGGCGGGCGCTGCCTGAACCTGGTCGCGCTCTTCGGCACGGCTGACGATCACGAGACGGTGTACGACGCGCTGCGAGTCCCCGGGCAGCAGCAGTCCGCGGTCTGGGCGCTGGGTCATATCGGAACCATTCGCGCGGCTGACGCGTGCGTGGCGGGTATGAAGCACGAACCGCTGGCGCGTGCCTGCGGTGAAGCCTATTGCTGGATCACCGGCGCCGAACTCGAGCGCGACCGCCTTTCCGTCCAGGAGACGCCGCCAGAAGTTCCAGCGTTTGAGGACGACGACCTCGACGCGAATCTGGTTCCGCCACCCGAGGCCTTGTGGCCGCTTCCGGATGCCGAAGCAGTGCGAAAGCATTGGCTCGCGCTGCGTGCG
>JBKPNV010000053.1:0-21809 GCA_046732795.1 Acidobacteriota bacterium | reverse complement strand
CGCCGGCGCCTTCAGTGCTTCAGCAATTTCGACAAAGGCGACCTGAGGTGCGCTGGCAAGCCGCGGAACATCGTTCAACTTGGTCTGCACCTGCATGATCCGGCCGCTGCGTGATGTGGGCCGGTCGTGCCACGGCGGATCCTCCGCCCGTGCATCGTCCAGGTAGACGAAGACGTTGGTGAGGACGTCAGGCGTGATGGACTTGAGCCGTGGCGCCTTCAGCTTTTTCTTCAGTTTCTTTCGACTGACTGGGGCGGCCGCAGCGCCCCTGACGCGAGGGAGTTTCTTCAGCAACTCGGGTTTGGCAACCGACAGTGCGGCGCACCGTTCCGCGCGGACGATGTTGACGGTGCTGCCGCCGTCGGCAATCATGCGCAGCTTCGGCTGGAGCTTGCGCAACATCTCGGCCTTGACTTGTGGAGGCATAGCGTCTTGCCGGGACTATACCTTACAGGCCGGACCGAAGCGCAGAGGCGCCTCATCATCGCTGAGTGCTGTGTGTCGCGGTCGCCGGACGCGAGAGGCGCTGGATGTCAGAGCGACATGACTATCGGATCATCGCTCCGACCAGCCGATTCAGCGTCTCGACTTCCTGTTTCGAAATCACCTCAAAAACGGGCGACGGAGCCGTCAGATCGGCAAAGGCGATCGCGCCCCCTTGACTGCAAAAGACCTGCTCGACCTCACTGACCCGCACCGTCACGATAATGTTGCCGGCCGCACCCCGGAACCGCACCAGGAACTGGTACTCCGGCGACGGGCTGTTTTCTAACGTGCAGAAATTCGACAGACTGCTCACGTCCGCCGTCGGTATGCCCTGAGGAAATCCTGGAACGCCGGCCAACAGGGTTGGCAGCCGCACACCCGTCGTGGGATCGGCGACCTCATCGCGGTCCGTCGCACCGAAGATGAGCGCATCGCGCCCTTGCCCGCCGATGAACGCCTCGCTGCCATCGCCAGGAGCCCACAGATTCACGTCGTTGCCCGGTCCGCCGAACATGATGTCGCTGTTCGGAGGACCGCCAGGTGCTGGTCCGCCGTCTGGTCCGCCCAGGATGATGTCCTGCCCTGGACCACCGTCCATCACATCGTTGCCGTTCAAACCAAACATCACGTCGTTGCCAGATCCGCCAACGAGGACGTCCGTGCGGTTGAGGGACTGATTGGCGCCGGCGCCAGCCTGGATTGCCACGTTGTCTTGTCTGTCATCATCGAGTCCGATGAGGAGCTGCGGCCCTTTGCCGTCTTCAGCCGCGGCCTGTGTCGGATGCGCCGGGCCCAGAATCACGCCCAGCAACGCGACAATCAGACCGGCCGACAGAGCTGGTAACCCGAAACGAGAGATCGATTGCTTCTGACTCATTGTTCCCGTCCTCTATTGTTGAAATTGACTGATATGCATCGCGCTGCCGAAATCGCCAACGCTCCACACCTCACCTAATCAGCAGGCCCGCTCGAATATTCCGATTGTGCGGAGCGCTTTGAAATCTGTGTCGTCGGCTAATTCCGGCGGTAGAAAAAGTAGTCGGCCGTGTACGGCACGAAGCGCTTCTGACCGATGTCCGTTGGCGTGTCACAGCCCGTCTTGGGCGCCAAGCCGCCCTCGGTATTCAATCGTTGGATGAAGGTCGTTCCAGAGAGCGTATCGCCGCCGTTCGGTCCGTCTTGCGCTCCAACCACTTGCAACTTGACCCAGGGAATCGCGGTCGACTTGACCGTGGCCACCGCTATCGCCTGCGCCCAGACGGTGCTCGTATCCTGGGAATGCTCCCACGTGACGCGCACGACGCCACCCTCGTCAGGGTTGGGACTGGAGAAGTGGGTGATGAGTTGCTCGCGCTCGTCGCTGAACAACGTGGCCTGCGGCGTGAACAGTGTCCAGGCAACGCGCCCCAACGACGCCGCCGGCTGGCAAATGTAGTTCTGTGTGCCGACGCCGCGACCCAGGAGGAAAGCCTCGTTTGGCGCGTCCACCTCGAGACCGGTGGGCACAGGTGGCGGTGCGATGATCTGGGCGTGAGCTGCTGACGGCCGCGCCAACGTCAAAGCCATACCGAGAGCAGTCATGTACCCGATACGCCGGATGCCCCGAGTAATCTGCTGCCTCGTCGTGCTGTAGTTCTTCATGTCGTTCTCCTTGTTAGCTGCGTCGCAAGAAAATCGCAGACGCGTCCACACCTTCACGTAATCTCCCGACCCGTTCGAATATTCCGAGTGTCGAGAACGGGACGCGCTCGGCTCTCAGGGAATATTTCGAAGGCTCACGTGGTTTGTGTTTGCGTGGAGAACGAAAGGACGTTCATGCGAACACTGACGAACGTAGGTCTTCGGCGCACTCGGAGACCGTGTCGGGCCAGTCCAGCTGGCATCTCTGTTCTGCCCTCCCACTTGCACTTCGAAAGCGGCGGGTTCAGTGACAGTCGAAACCTGCTGATGAACGCCGACGTCGAAGGCGCCTATCGTGGACCGACCACACGTCCTTCAACCGAAGCGATCTCGGGTTCGACAAGTACGACCAGGTATACGGCATCGAAGTCAGTCGCGCATCAGACAGGTCGCTACTGCAGGTCTCGGTGTCGCCCGGGCGGGCCGAGTCCATTGTGAACGACGACGGTGGTCGCTCGTTCAACGCCACGGGTCGGTTGCAGATGGACTTTGGGCCCAACGTCGTGGTCGTGGGCTCGGCGCTCTATCGCGACCAGTCGACGCTCGAGTTGCGACAGGAGCCGGCGGGGGAGCCATAGGTTTCGCAGCGGGGCGACGTCTGACGATCTGGACTGAAGGCGACGCTCACATCCGAGATGACGGAGGCGGAACGTCGATCGCTTTGGTAAACGAAACCGCGTTCGAAGCGTTTCGCGGTGTCTGGTTCAAAGTGTCGCCGCAGGGCGGACGGGAACCAATCTTTCCCCCGCAACGTTCCGGTGGAATCTCGGTGCCAGTCTGCTACCGCGCGCTCACGTCAACGTCAACTTCGATTTCTATTTCGACAAGGTCGAGCGGCGCGAGCAGGCGTTCAAGACTGTGCTCGCGCAACTGCATATGTATCTCTAACCCGCGCTCTTTCCGCGTTCCCGCGTGGAGGACGCGGGCGCCATTCTTCACGACTCCAACGCTTTCTGCGCACGCGCACGGGGTTTCGACAAGGCGTTGTCGATATCCTGAATCAACGAATCAATCGAGGCTGTGCGTCCGGCCGCATATGCGCGTGCCCACCGATCTGGACCGAGGCGTGCACGCGCCTTTCGTTCGGCATCTTCCTGCAGGTCGCGCACCGATTTGTCGACCACCGTGACGCCTGTGCGTTCTTTGATGCCGTCCCGGACACCGATGATCCGCGCTGCCCATGCATCATCGCCCTTGACTACCGCGGCCGCAACGAGCGGGACCAACGCGTACACGAATGCGAACGTGTCATGGAGCTGCCGGACGCGTGTAAGGCTCTCGCGCACCAGGGTGATCGCCGTATCGGGATTTCCGCGCCGCACCGCCAGGACAGCGCGCACGTAGAGCGCCCAGGTCAGGAACCACGGCCCCGCTTGTTGCAGCACCGATGTGGCCTCATCGAGGAGGCGTTCCGCTTGAGCGGCATCGCCCGTGGCGAGTGCAAGCACGGCCATCCCGCTCAGCGCGTTGCCAGTGCCCGAAGGAATCGCCAGCGCTCGGAACGCCTCGATGCTGTGCGCAAACCGCTCGCGGGCTGCCGTGATGTTGCCAAGCGCATGTTCGACGTGGCCGCAGATGTGATCAGCCTGCGCAATCGTCTCCTTGTCGTCACCGGCATGGGCGAGCTCCAGGACGCGGTCAAGCCCGGCGCGTGCGCGCGCGAGTTCTCCCTGCGTCCACCACATCCCCGCCGCTCCGAGCAGCACTCGCGATTCGGCCGCGGCCGGAAGAGATGACATCTTCAGAATCTGTTCGTACCACTGGAGCCCCTCCGCTGCGTGCCCTCGGATCAACCAAAAGTACTTGAGCCCGCAGGCAATGTTCGCCGCGTCGGTGGGGCGGCCGCTGTCGATCAGCCACGCGAGTACGGCGCGGTAACTTTCCAGATCGTCACGCACGCGATTCAACCATTCGCCCTGGTCAGGGCCGGTGAGCCCCGTCGCGGCGCGAGCGGCCTCACCGATGCAGTAGCGCGCCAGCCCCTCCATTGCCTGGTCGCCCTCACCGGCGCCGGTGAGCTCGAGACGCGCGTATGCACGCACGGTTTCGAGCATCTGGTACAGCGGACGAGACGGCGCGGACGTCTCAGCTCTCGAGACGAGGCTTTTGTCCAACAGGCTGGCCAACGCGGCGAGTGCTTCGTCGCTGTGTGCCGCGGCATCGTCACGACAGGCCATGACGGCAGCCGCTGCGTCGACTGGGAAGCGACCCGGCAGCGCCCCGAGAAGGCGGAACACGCGCCGCTCACCAGGAGGCAGCAGTTGATAACTCCAGGCGACGGTCGCGTTGATCGTCTGTTGGCGCTCGGGGAGATCGCGGCGGCCCACGGTGGAGAACAGGGCATCGCGCGTGAGCTGGCGGAGCAGGCCTTCAGCCGTGAGGGCCTTCATCCATGGAGCCGCGAGCTCGAGGGCGAGTGGCAGCGCATCGAGTCGGCGGCAAATGGCTGATACGACGGGTCCATTCGCGGCGGTGAGTCGAAACTCTGGTTGCACGTCGCGAATCCGCTCCACGAAGAGCCGCACCGCTGGAGAGCGCGCGAAATCGGCGGGCGACGTCGCATCCTGCGTATCCAACGCGAGAGAGCCGACGGCGTACTCGCGCTCTCCTCGCACGCGAAGCGCGGCGCGGCTGGTGACCAGCACACGGAGGGCGGCAACCGATCTCAGGAGCTCCGCGACCAGCGGCGTTGCGTCCAGTAACTGCTCGAAGTTGTCGAGCACCAGCAACGTTGGATGACCGTCGCATGCGGCATGGACGCGCTTCGGCAAATCAGTGGCCGTGACGTCGGGGAGTCCGAGAGCCTCGGCGATAGCCGACGCCACGAATGCCGGGTTCGTCAGGGCGGCGAGCGGAACAAACGCCACGCGGGTGGCGCTTTCCGCGCCGATCGAACGTGCGAGCTCCAGTGCCAAACGGGTCTTTCCGACTCCTCCTGGCCCCGTGAGCGTGATGAGACGCGCCGTGGGATCGGAGAGCCAGATACGCAGGGTCCGCACGTCGCCGTCGCGGCCGAGAAAGACTGTAAGCGCCAGGGGCAGTGGGGAATCCGCTAATTGATTGGCGTTTGTAACGGGCGACGTTGTCCGGGCGCTCGCAAGCAGCGCGTCGCGCGACGGGCCCGTCAGGTCGAGTGCCGCGGACAACGCGCGTACGGTCTCGACATGGGGCTTCCGTCGTTCTCCCCGCTCCAGCGCGCTGATGGCATGAACTGAGAGGCCCGCGATCGTTGCCAGCTCCTCTTGTGTGAAGCCTGCCGCCTCGCGGAGCGCTTTGAGTTGCCCGCCAAATGACGCCGGAGCGCCAGGTTTCATCGCGGGTCCATCTTACCGCTGCGAATGATGGTTCTGCGCACGATCACGACACACCGGTTGCGAATGTGGCGTGAGAAATCTTCGAGGTGACCCTTAGCCGTTCGCGAGATAGCGATGGACGAAGGTGACGGCCATCGCTCCTTCACCTACGGCCGATGCGCATCGTTTGACGGAACCGTGGCGGACGTCGCCCGCGGCGAAAAGGCCGGGAACGTTTGTTTCCAGATAGTAGGGAACGCGATCGAGAGGCCAACCCTCGGGCCGGCGGTCTTGGCGCATCAGGTCTGGCCCCGTCACCAGATAGCCGGCGTCATCGCGAACGACGCCCGCCTCTTCCGCCCATTCCGTACGTGGCGCGCCGCCGATGCATACGAACAACCAGCGCGTCGGGATTCGGCGCTGTCCACCGGTCACCTTGTTCGTCAGCACGACGGCGTCGAGCATGTCCTCGCCCTCGAGCGCGCTGACCTCGGTGCGGGTGAGCACCTCGATGTTCTTCGTCGCCTGGATACGCTCGACCAGGTACGCCGAGACCGTGCTCTTGATCGAGTCTCCCCGAATCGCCAACGTAATATGAGGCGCGCACTGCGCGAAATGCAACGTGGCCTGCGCGGCCGAATTGCCGCCGCCAACGACGACAATGTCCTGTCCCACGCACAGGGCGGCTTCGCTGGCGCCGGCGCCGTAGTAGACCCCTGCGCCCCAGAACTGCCGTTCGTTGGAGAGTGGCAGGCGATGGTATTCGACACCGGTTGCGCAGATCGCTGAACGAGCGACAACCTTCGTACCGTCAGCGAGGTATCCGACGCGCTTACCCGCTCGAAACTCACCGCGAACGCCCTCGCTCGCGATCAGGATCTCCGCGCCGAATCGGCAGGCCTGTTCGCGGGCACGCTCGGCCAGATCGGCGCCGCTGATGCCCTGCGGAAAACCGAGATAGTTTTCGATCTTCGGGCTGCTCCCTGCCTGGCCGCCAACTGCCAGGCGTTCCAAGACTATGGTTTTGAGGCCTTCCGTGGCGGCGTAAACTGCCGCGCTCAGCCCCGCCGGGCCGGCACCGTAGATGGCCACGTCGTACTCGGAGCGCGAGGGATCGTGAAGCCAGCCGAACTTCTCACTGAGCATTCGAATCGTGGCTCGCTCGATCCGTGTTCCGTCAGGGAAAAGACAGACGGGCAGGCGATCGTCGTGGACGCTGTGGACACCGATCGCGCGCGCCTGTTCGTCGTTCTCGAGTTCGTTCCACTCGAAGGAAACATCGTTGCGATACAGGAAATCGCGGATCGCGTAGCACTGCGGTAATCCAGTTCTGCCGAAGACTTTGACCGGTTGCTCTGACGACTGCTCATCCGCCATGACGACCTCTCCCGTCATGGCGCGTGCAATCGCGGAGCCGTTTGTGTCGTGTCGTTCAGGTCGGGTTCGGCGCTGTTCAGGCGGCTGCGGGTGTTTGTCGATAGCGCGCGTCAGCTCCCATAACGAGATAGCCGACTCGGAGCAATTCCTGCAGGACGTGTTCACACGTTGGCAGATCAAGGGCCCAGAAGCGGGCGCCCTCGCTCACGGTGATTCGCAAGCCGGGCGCCCGTTCGAATTCTTCGCGAATGAGCTGGACGAGTCTGCGGAATGAGAACGGCTGCATATATTCCTCCCGGCGTCGGCCTGCGCGTATGAACCGGTATGAATCGCAGGCCGACGCTGTTGCGGTTGAGCAAGATATGTGCGGGGTCTGACCCCACGCCGCCTTAGCGCAGGACGTTCAGGATCAGGCCGCCATAGACGCGATGGCCGTAACGTGTTTCCCGGCCAAAGAAGGCCGGCGCGTCATCCTGCGACTGGACCGCGATGAAGCGATAGTCGCCCCGCAGACCCCAGCGGCCCGCGTACCACTTGATACCACCTCCGACGTTGGTGGTCAGAAACGTCGACGTATCAGACACGCCGACTTCGGCTTTTTCGAAGAGACTCAAGCCTCCGATGCCGGCTGTCGCATACGGCACAAGCGAACCGCGACCCGAGGAGACGATGACGTTGCCGCTGTAGTTGAGGAAATGCGGCGTCGTCACGTCGACGGCGCCCGCGGCGAAGTCCAGCGTCTGTGAGACGCCCAGCAGCCCGCTGACCTCACCCTCGACGCCGACATAGCGAGTGAAGTTGTAAGTCACGCTGCCTCCGAGGTCGTAGTTGCCGAAACTCGGCCCACCGGTGTCGGTGGCTTCCGTGAAGAACGTGGCGCCGCCCGGGATGATCGTCACTTCAAGAGTGCCGGGCCCCGGAACCGCCTCCCGCGTTTGTGCCTGAGCGCTGTTTACGCCGGTCAATCCAACGAGTACCGCCAGTATTGCGATCGAACGAGTCATGAGTGCCTCCAAAGACATCGGGTGTGATCTCCAGGGCATCCCGAGGAAATCACACCCGGTGTCGTCACATAGGTATGCCGCCGAGAGCTTTGTAAACGGCGATCACACTGGTGAACACACCAGCCTCGGCCTGTGCCACCGCATCCTCTGCCTGAAGTTGTGTGCGCTCCGCGTCGAGCAAGGCGAGGAAGTCGACGACCCCTTCGCGGTATCGCACGCGGGCGATGGTGGCGGCGCGTGTGCTTTCACGAGCCTGGTCGGCCAGCTTCACGAGGCGCTGTTGCTCCTCGCGATAGGTGACGAGCGCATTCTCGGTCTCCTCGAGCGCGCGCAGGACGACTTGCTCGAACTCGGCCAGCGACTCCCGCGTTACGCCCTCAGCGCCGCGAAGGCGGGCACGCGCGCTACCGATGTCGAATGCTGCCCAGCTCAGTGCTGGGGTAACGGCCCAGGCGCGCGTGTCCGAGACATTGAACAGATTGCCGCGGCCAGCCAGCAAGCCCAGGAAGCCGGTCACGGTGATATGCGGATAGAGATCCGCAGCGGCAACCGCTTCTCGTGCGGTGGTCGCGGCCAGACGACGTTCGGCGGACCGCACGTCGGGCCGGCGGCGGAGCAGTTCGTCAGGGTCCCCGATCGCGATCGCCTTCGCGAGCGCAGAGTACGGCCGTGGCGACAGGTCGACGCGAAGCTCGCCCGGCCTTACTGCCATCAACACGGCGATGCGGTGCTCCCGCTCGGCGATCGCGCTCCTGATCGGCGGAATGCTCGCTTCGATGGCGGCGACTCGAGCACCGGCGCTGGCCACATCCTGCTCTTCGCCAAAGCCGGCATCGCGCCGTACTTCCGTGAGGCGCAGCGTCTCCCGCTGGTTCATCGAGCTCCGATCGGCCACCGCAAGCTGCTGCTGCAGGCCACGCAGCTCGAAGTAGTTGCGTGCCACTTCCGCAGCCACGCTGACTCGCACGTCGTCGATGTCGGCTGCGAAGCTGTCGGCGGTCGCCGACGCCGCGCGGACCTGCGAGCGAATGCGCCCGAAGACGTCGATCTCCCAGAACGCATCGAAGCCGAGGCTGTATGACGTCACGCGGACAGGTTCTTTCGACAGGCCTGGTACTTGTTGGTCCCGGTGGTCAACGTCTGCGCCCGCCGTGACGACGGGAAACCGATCGTTTCTGACGTCGGCGAAGATTGCACGCGCCTGGTCGAGGCGCGCGACCGCGATCCGCACATCGTGATTCGCGGCAAGCGAGCTGTTGACAAGCTCGTCGAGGACCGGGTCCTCGAACTGCTGCCACCAGCGCGGATCGAACGATTGCTCGGAGACCGACGCAGGATCAGCGTTGTGCAAGGCGACGGGAGCCACCACCGGCGCGACGTACGGCGGACGCACCGCACATCCTGTCACCAGCAGTGCGAATGACACCACGTAGAGCGGGGGCTTTAGCCCCCGCGGACGAAACACCTTCCGGATCATGATCAATGTCCTTCCGCCGGCATTGGCACCGCGATCGCCGACGTGCCGCGCGAGCGGCGCCGGCTGAGGCGGCCGATGACGATGTAGAAGACGGGAGTGAGGAACAGGCCGAAAAACGTCACACCGAGCATGCCGGCGAACACGGCGATGCCCATGGCTTGACGGATCTCGAAGCCGGCACCGGAGGAGAACACGAGCGGTACGACGCCCATGATGAAGGCCATCGACGTCATCAGGATCGGCCGCAGCCGAATACGGCAGGCCGTGAGGATCGCGTCGAGTGCCGACTGACCTTCGTCTTCCCGCTCCTTCGCGAACTCCACGATGAGGATCGCGTTCTTGCACGCGAGGCCGGCAAGCACGAGAAAACTGATCTGCGTGAAGACGTTGTTGTCGCCGCCGGTCAGCCACACACCGGCGATGGCCGAGAACAACGTCATCGGGACGATCAGGATCACCGACAGCGGCAGCGACCAGCTCTCGTACAGCGCCGCGAGCACAACGTAGACGAGCAGCACGCAGAGCGGGAAGATGAGCAGCATCGTGTTACCGGCAAGCAGCTCCTGGTACGCAAGCTCCGTCCACTCGAAGGTCATCCCCGACGGCAACTGCTCACCGAGCACCTCGGCGATCGCTGCCTGCGCCTGACCGGAGCTGTGACCCGGCGATGGACCGCCGTTGATCTCTGCGGCGGGGTAGCCGTTGTAATGCATCACCTGATCGGGGCCGTAGCTGCGCGTGACCGTCACCAGCGATCCGAGCGGAACCATGTCGCCGTGCGCGTTGCGAGTCTCGAGACGACGGATCTGTTCGGGCTGCAGGCGGAAGGCGGATTCGGCTTGCGCGTTCACCTGGTACGTGCGCCCGAATCGATTGAAGTCGTTCACGTAGAGGGAGCCGAGATAAACCTGCAGCGTCTCGAAGACATCGGTCAGCTCCACCCCGTAACTCTTGACTCGCTCGCGATCGACGTCCGCCTGGATCTGCGGCACGCTGACCTGAAAGCTCGAGAACAACCCGGCCAGCGAGGGTGCCTGCTGCGCCTGTGCCATGCTGGCCTGCAGCTGCCCGTAAAGATCCTCGAACCCGCTGCCACTTCGGTCCTCCACATACAGCTTGAATCCGCCAACCTGTCCGAGACCCTGCACGGAAGGCGGCGGGAAGATGGCGACGATGGCGTCCTGGATCTCTCCGAAGAACTGTCGGTTGAGATCGGCGACGATCGCGTTTGCCCTCAGCTCCGGGCTCGTTCGCTCCTCCGAAGGTTTCAGAACCACGAACGCGATGCCGGAATTGGACGCGTTGACGAAGTTGTTGATGGAGAGGCCAGGAAATGCCACTGAGCTCAGCACACCAGGGTGCTGGAGCGCGATCGACGACATCTTTCGGATCACCGCGTCGGTGCGGTCCAACGTGGCGCCGTCCGGAAGCTGCGCGAAGGCGACGAGGTACTCCTTGTCCTGCGTCGGCACGAACCCCGGCGGCACGCGCGCGAACCCCGCTCCGGTGAGGGCGATGAGACCGACGTAGAGCACGATCGCGAGCGACGCCACGCGCAGGACGCGCCCCACACCCAGCCTGTAGGTTCCGGATGCGCGCGTAAAGAAGCGATTGAACCCGCGGAAGAACCACCCGAACAGGCGATCGACGGTCCGTTGCAGGCCGTCGCGCGCTGCGTCGCGCGGCTTCAGCAGACGCGAGGCGAGCGCCGGGCTCAAGGTCAGCGAGTTGAACGCGGAAATAACTGTCGAGATCGCGATCGTCAACGCGAACTGACGATAAAACTGCCCGGTGAGGCCGCTCACGAAGGCGGTAGGAACGAACACCGCGCAGAGCACGAGCGCAATCGCGATAATCGGTCCAGAAACTTCCTCCATCGCTCGTCGCGTTGCGTCGAGCGGCGGCAATCCGAGCTCGATGTGGCGCTCGACGTTCTCCACGACCACAATCGCATCGTCGACGACAATGCCGATCGACAACACGAGCCCGAAGAGCGACAGAGTGTTGAGCGAGAAGCCCAACGCCAACATGACTGCGAACGTGCCAATGAGTGAGACCGGAACGGCGACGAGCGGGATGATCGACGCGCGCCACGTCTGCAGGAACACCATCACGACGATCACCACGAGCAGGATTGCTTCGAACAGCGTCTCGACGACTGCGCGGATCGAGTTCCGGACGAAGGTGGTCGGGTCATACACGATGCGGTAGTCGACGCCATCGGGAAAGGACTGCTTCAACGTGTGCATGGCCTGGCGTACCTGGTCTGACGCCTCGATGGCGTTCGTCCCCGGCCGCTGGAAGATGCCAATGGCGACGGCGGGCTTGTTGTCCAGCAGACTTCTGAGCGCGTAGACGTTGGCGCCGAGCTCAACCCGTCCGATGTCGCGAACCCGCGTGATCTGACCGTCCGGGCTGGCGCGGACGACGATGTCGGCGAACTCGTCTTCGGTCGTCAGGCGTCCGCGGGTATTGACGGAGAGCTGAAACGTCGTGTCGACAGGCGCGGGCTGGCCACCGAGGACACCCGCCGCGACCTGGATGTTCTGTTCACGAATCGCGCGGACCACGTCCGATGTCGTCAGCCGTCGCGACGCCAAGCGATCGGGATCGAGCCACACGCGCATGCTGTACTCGCCTGCCCCGAACACCTGGGCGCTGCCGACGCCGGGAATCCGGGTGAGCTCGTCCTTCACGCGCAGGTGCGCGAAGTTGGACAGGTAGAGCATGTCGTAGCGCTCGTCGGGCGAGACGAGGTGAACGACCATGATGAAATCGGGCGTCGACTTCTCGGTGACGACGCCGATGCGCTGCACTTCGGAGGGCAACCGCGGCAGCGCCTGCGCGACACGGTTCTGCACCTGCACCTGCGCGTTGTCGAGATCGGTCCCGAGCGCGAAGGTGATCGTCAGGGTCATGCGACCATCGGAGGTCGCCTGCGAGAACATGTAGAGCATGTCCTCGACGCCGTTGATCTGCTGTTCCAGCGGCGATGCGACCGTCTCGGCGATCACGCGCGGATTTGCCCCCGGGTAGGCCGCGCGCACGACGACCGTGGGCGGCACGACCTGCGGGTACTCGCTGATCGGCAACTGAAAGAGGGCGATCGCGCCGGCGACGACGATCACCAGCGACAGCACGGCCGCAAAGATTGGCCTGTCGACGAAGAATCTCGAGAATCGCATGACGCGCTCAGTTGGAGGACGGTTCTGGGGTCACACCCCTGGACGACGAGGGACTCAAGGGGTCTGACCCCGTAACAGGCGTGACCTGCACGCCAGGCCGCACGCGCTGCAGGCCGTTCACGACAACCGGCTCCCCAGCGGCGAGCCCGCTGCGGACGACGCGTAAGCCGTCGACGAGGGGGCCGAGCGTGACGGTTCGATATTCGATCTCGTCCTTCGGTCCGACGACGTAAACGTACTTTTTGCTCAGATCCGTTGCGACTGCCCGGTCCTGGATCAGCAGTCCGTGATACGACCCGGTGCCGGCGAGGCGCAGGCGGACGAAGAGTCCCGGCGTCAGTCGTCCATCGGGGTTTCGAAACACGGCGCGTCCGCGGATCGTGCCGGTCGAACCATCGAGCTGGTTATCGAGGAAGTCCAGGCGCCCCTGGCGTGGGAAACCGTCGTCGTTTGCCAGCGCCATCCGAATCGGGAGCTCGCTCGTGCGTCGATGGCTCCGTGGATCGGTGCCGCTACTCATGTACTTGAGAAAAATCTGCTCGTCCGCGTCGAAGTACGCATACACGGGATCGAGCGAGACCACCGTTGTCAGCAGTGTTGCTTCACCGGGTCCGCTCGAGACGAGGTTGCCTCCGGTCACGATCGCGCGACCGACGCGACCGTCGATGGGTGACGTGACCTGCGTGAATTCGAGGTTCAACTCCGCCGCGCGCAGCGCGGCTTCGACGGCGGCCGCCTGCGCGGCAGACTCCTGCGCAAACGAGGAGCGGCGATCGTGTTCTTCGCTCGCGATCGCGTTTTCAGCGCTGAGCCGATCTGCCCGCCGCAATTCCGAGTCTGCGCGCTGCACCGTCGCACGCGCGCGCGCGAGCTCGGCGCGAAGACGATCAACCTCGGCCTGGAACGGACGGGGGTCGATCTGGAACAGGAGGTCGCCACGATGGACGATGGCGCCTTCGTCGAATCGCACCGCGGCCACGTAACCGGAGACGCGCGGCCGGACGGCGACCGTGTCGACCGCCTGCAGGCGGCCAGTGAATTCATCCCACTCGGTGACCTCGCGCGAGATGACGGGCGCGACGGTCACTTGCGGTGGTGGCGGGGGAGCCTGTTGCGCCTCAGTGTGCGTGCAGCCGACAGAGAGCGTAACGAGCGCGAGTAATGCGACAACGGTGAGCTTCATACAGTGGCAGTCTGGCTGTGTGACGCGAGTCAAACAATCGGGCAGTAGGTGCAGAGGCGCCTCGCGCCTGAGCCCGATGCGGACCTTCGACCTTCCGCACAGGACGATCTACGACTTTTGGACGAGGGAACCCTCGTCCGTGCAGACCATCCCGTTTGCGGGTCGACCTGCTCGATAATTGGAGTCGACGTATGCAGTGTCCGGCTTCAGCCGGACTCACAAGGGATGTCATGTCTGAAGAGAAGACGACGACGGAAGCGGAGTGTGACAACGGCAGTTCGGCAACGCTGCCACTCGACAGCCGCGATCCCGAGGTCCTGCGTGCCGCACTGGTCCGCGAAAACATCGAACGACGCCGCAGCGAATGTCTTGCGAAGATTCAGACCGACGTGGTGAAAATCGCGATGGATCTCCTCGTCCGCGAGCCGGACATCGACGGCTTCTTCAAGGCCTTGTTGAAGACGCTCGCCGAAGAGGGTGAGAGCCACAAAGTGGCCGTCTGGCTGATCGACGACGATCGCCAGGGCTGCGACGTGTGGATGGTGCACATGGGCGGCAAGGTGATCACCGCGGAAAGCGCGGAATGGCAGACGACAAGCTTTCCGCGCCAGTTGATGGGCGAGCATCTGTTTCGCTACGGACCGGGATGGCATCAGACAATCGAGTACTCGTGCGATGACCAGCGACTGCCTGAAGCGCTGCGCAGCTTCGTCAGCCGTGAGGGGCTGAACACGACCGTCGTCACACCGCTCGTGCTGAGTGACAACGTCCTGGGCTGGATGACGCTTTGCGCCGTCGAGACGCCCGAGTGCCCGGGGCAGTGGTGGCGCATCGCGCTGATCGAAGCGATGGCGCGGCAGGCGGCATTGGCGCTACATCACAGCCGGCTTGTCGAACACAATCGGCTCGAGGAGCGCAGGAAAGCGATCCTCGATGAACGCAACCGGCTGGCGCGTGACATCCACGACACCCTGGCGCAGGGCTTCGGTGCGATTCTCATGCAACTGCAAGCGGCGCAACGGGAGGCCTGCGTGCTCTCACCGGCAGCGGCCGTGAGCATCGAGACGGCGATCGAACTGGCGCGCACGCACATGGTGCAGGCGCGGCGCTCCGTGGGAGCTTTGCGGCCAAACGTGTCTGGCGAGGAAGACCTCGTGCGGACGATCAAGCGGATCGCGGAACTGGGACGGCGGACGGCGGGTGTCCCGATCGATCTGCACCTCGACGATCTGCCGCGATTTGGCGACGGGATCGAGCGTGAGGTTGCCGGAATCCTGCAGGAGGCGCTGACCAACGCGCTGCGCCACGCGCGTGCCCGCCGGATCACGATACGTGCCTCGACGGTCAATTCACTCGGATTGCGGCTGTCGGTCGCGGATGATGGGCGCGGAATTGCGCGCGAGCAGTCTTCGACCGGGTTCGGGATGACGAGCATGCAGGAGCGCGCCGACCGCATCGGCGCGTCACTGACTATCGTGACGGCGCCGCGCAGCGGGACGGAAGTCGTGCTGGCCTGGGACCCCTCAGCGATCTCGACGCAGGTTCATGCCATCAGCTGAAGTCGTGACCCCGTCGGTGCGCGCCAGCGTCCTGCTGGTCGACGATCACGCCCTGCTCAGAACGGGTGTGGCCAACATCATCAACCAGGAATCCGATCTTCACGTCGTGGCGGAAGCCGGCAACGGCATCGAGGCGCTCGACGCCTTCGATCGCTACCACCCGGATGTGACGCTGCTCGATCTGCGGATGCCGGTGATGGAAGGTGTCGAGGTCGTCAGGCGGCTGCGGGAAAAGGATCCGCGCGCTCGCGTCATCATCCTCACGACGTACGATACCGACGAGGAGATCTCACGCGCGCTGAAAGCGGGCGCGAAGGCGTATGTGCTGAAAGACATCTCGGCCGACGGCCTGATCGCGTGCATCCGCGACGTGCTGGCCGGCAAGACCTACCTGGCGCCGGCGGCGGCCGCAAAGCTGGCGGAAGAAGTGACGCGTGTCCAGCTCACGCCGCGCGAGCTGGCCACACTGCGCCTACTCGCCGACGGCAAGGCGAACAAAGAAATCGCCAGCGAGTTGGGCATCAGCGAACGAACCGTCAAGACCCACCTCGGTCATCTCTTCGAGAAGCTCGGGGTGACCAGCCGCACAGAGGCCGTCAAGGTGGCGACGCGGCGAGGCCTCGTCCGCCTCGGGTAGGCGCGATTGCCCCGAAGTTCCCGACGCTGAGTAGGGGCGGGTCTTTAGACCCGCCTCGACTCCGGACTCGCCGTCAATGCCTTGCGTGCCCGGATCACGGTGATTCCGCTGGCGATCCAAACCGTGGCGATTCCGATGCCGAGCACAACGAGAAAGTTCGCACGCAACCCCTCCACCCTCGCACGATCTCCGACATGCTCGTTGCCAAGCGTGACGATTTCCACCACCACCGCCCATGCAAGTCCGATCGCGACCACGACAACGGGAATGATGCAAGACGCGAACAGCGTGGCGACGGCCCAGCCCGCCCACTCGTCAGTGTCGAACCGACTCTTGATCCACCGCATGAATCGCCTGACCGCAAACACCAGGAGTAGAGCGACGGGTATCGTGACAGGCAGGTCGAACCCGCGGTCCGCCAGCCGCGGCCGCATGCGTTCGATGTCTGACACAGCGACTTCATGCGTCGTAGCGATTGCGCGGAACAGGGTGGCGACGCACTGTCGCCGCGACTGCCGACCGAGCTCGCGATTCTTCAGCCCTCCGTGTCGTGACACGATGCCGAACGTTTCGACCACATGCCAGCCGGCCATCCGATCGCCGTAACGCATCCCGAGCTCCTCGGCAACCCGGATGTCCTCGAGGAGATGCTGGACATGTGACTCATTGTTCACATCGAGTCGCACCGCCGGATCAAGCGCCCACCTGCAATCGAAGTTGAGCCCCGCTCGTCGGCCGCAGAAGACACAGATGCTGGCGAGCACGATCGCCAGCAGTCGACGGTTACGCAGGCGACGGGTCAATCAGGCGGTCCATACTCGGCGAAGTGACCAACTCACGCACACTGAGGCGCTGAGGAGGGCGACCTTCAGCACAGCGTCGATCTGCAACGCGTCGAGGCTGGCTCCTGCGATCGCGACTGTTGCTCCGATGACGACGCACAGATATCCGGCCATTCGGTAGGCTCGCATCCAGGCGTGGCGACGACTGTCGGTCATCCGGACAGCGACAGCCAGTTGAGCACCCGGCCTGAGTCGCGGTATGACATTGCCGACCACCACGAGATGCAGTCCGAGCAACACCATCGCGGCACGCGCGGGCGCAGGCACCCCGATCGGCGCGTCGACAAGTGTGGTGAGCAGAAGTACCTGGAGACTGAGCGCGAAACTGCAGAGCGCGGTCGTGGCCGTGGCGATGACTCCAGCGGATGCCCGGGACGGCTCGTCATCGGTGCGGACGCCGAACACGGCTTGACCGACGCACGCCACCAGTGCCGTCGCCGGAAGAAAGAACGCCAGGGCGACGACCGTCACTAACGAAGGCTCCGGAACATACGGTCCGGGGAGCCAGGGGAAGGCGATTCCTCCGGCCAGGAAGCCCGCGCCGATGAGGCCGCAATCGCGACGAGCAACTCCGGCGGCCATCGTCATGCCCGTTGCTCTCGGGCTCTCGCGCGCTGACGCGATGGCACACGCGTGGGTTGCACCCAGTCCGCCAGGTGGCGGAGCACGTCTTGAAACACTGACGTGTTCAGCTCGTAGCGAATCGCCTGGCCGTCCCGCTCTGCCACGACGAGATCGGCCTCGCGCAGGACCGCGAGATGCCTCGAGACTGTCGCCCATGCGCTCGGGAACGAGTCGGCGATCGCCCCGGAGGTGAGCGGACCGTCGCGTAACAGGCGCAGAATGTCACGGCGCGTCGGGTCCGCCAACGCGCGAAACTGCTTGTCCATTGCCGCCATACGCTGAGATAATTAGGCAAGCAGCTAATTATGTCAAGGGGGAGCATGCCGCGGGCACGGCGATGCCGGCGTCTACTCTTTGAGCGCTTGATGTGCGAGTGCGACTGCAATCGAGCCTTCGCCGACGGCCGATGCCACTCGTTTCACATTACCGCCGCGCACGTCACCGACGGCAAAGACGCGAGGGCGACTGGTTTCGAGCAGATAGGGGGCGCGGGACAGGGGCCATGCCGCCGACGTCAACTCCTCGTGCGTGAGGTCGGGACCGGTCGTGACGAAGCCGTTGGAATCGAGCTGGACGCAGCCGTCCAGCCAGCGTGTATTGGGAGTGGCGCCGGTCATCAGGAAGACATGACTGATGCGCTGCACCTCGGTGTGGCCGCTGCGATTGTCACGCCAGGTGACGCACTCCAGCGCGCCGCTTCCTTCGAGCGCCACGATCTCGGTGTACGGGTGCACGAGAATCGCGGGATGATCCTCGATGCGACGTATCAGATAGCGCGACATCGTCGACGTCAGCCCCTGCGAACGGACGACCACGTGGACCTTGCGACAGGTTCGTGCGAGGAAGACCGCTGCCTGCCCAGCTGAATTCCCGCCGCCGACGATCACGACTTCGGCATCGCCGCACACCTGCGCCTCGATCGCTGTCGCCGCGTAATGGACCCCAGTCCCCTCGAATTGCGCGAGGTTGGGCAGGGCCAGCTTCCGGTACTCGGCGCCGGTCGCGACGATCACCGCACGCGCCTGCACTTGCGCTCCCGATGTCGTTTCAATCGCGTACTTCCGATCCGCACAGACCAGCCGGGCGGCCCCGGTTGCCACCTGCAGCTCGGCGCCGAACTTCTGCGCCTGCGTGTGGGCGCGCGAGGTCAGTTCCTGGCCGGAGACGCCCATCGGAAAGCCAAGGTAGTTTTCGATTTTCGAGCTGGATCCCGCTTGCCCTCCCGGCGCCCCGGACTCCATGACGAGCACGTCGAGCCCCTCGGACGCCCCATAGACTGCAGCCGCAAGACCCGACGGCCCCGCGCCAACGACGACGAGGTCACGCACTCTGGTCGTGTCGAGCGGGTCGTTCAGCCCCAGGCAGTCTGCAACCTGCTGGTTGGACGGATTCCGCAGTACAAGCTTTCCTCGGCAGATCAACACGGGGACGTCGTTGATCGTTACGCCGAATCGATCGAGGAGCGCCTGTGCACCCGCGTCTCGATCCAGGTCGATGTAGGCATGTGGATGGCCGTTTCGCGTCAGAAATTCTCGAATCCGCAGCGTATCGGCGCAGTGTTCCGACCCGGCGACCACGGCATCCCCGAGGCCGTGTGCCACCAGTTCCACTCGTCGGAGAATGAACGCACGCATCAGGATGTCGCCGAGCTCGGCATCACCCTGGACGAGCGCCTGGACGTGGGCGTGATCCAGTTCGATGACCTCGCCGTCTCCGCTCGCGCGGATCTGCATGAGCGCGCGCCGGTTGGAGAACATGTTCAGCTCGCCCGTGAACTGCCCCGATCGCAGAACCGCGACGAGCGCCGCCCCTCCTGCCGGCGACCGCACGATCTGGATCTCGCCCGATCTCACGACGAAAAACGGGGCCTGACGTTGCCCCTCGTCCACGAGCACGTCATCACGGCGTACGACGCGAAGACGGCCCAAGGCGGCCATGCGGGCGATCTGCGACGCGGTCAAGACCGGGAAGACATGGTCGAGCGGCGAACTGAGCACCATTGGGACCTGTGAGATGTCCGTCATAATGAGCCGTCGAGTGATGCTACCTCGAAGTCGTTCACGTTTTGGTGTCAGACACCGAATCGTGAACGTTCACCGTCTTGGTGTCAGGCACCGAATCGTGAATAGGGGAACCGCATGGAGAGTTGTGCACATATCCAGGCCGTGAGCACGGTCAAGCCCGCGAAGCACCACCAGTGCGACGAGTGCGTCAAGATCGGGTCGGACTGGGTGCATCTGCGCACCTGTCAGACCTGCGGGATGACCTTATGCTGTGACAGCTCGCGCAACCGGCACGCGACCAAGCACGCACGCGCGACGAGTCATCCCGTCATCGCGTCGGCCGAGCCGGGCGAACGATGGCTGTATTGCTATCCGGATGACGCGTTCACGGAGTACTGACCGCTGTTGTCACGGCAGGTCTGACGACCCGCCGCGACACGAACGATCGCGCGCCGCAGCCCGATGCACCGCGATGGTGAGCCACGCTAGAATCCCGGCCTGAAGTTCACCTCGACCCGCCAGTTATCGCTCGAATGCATTGGATGTATGCCGTTGAACTCGAAGATGAACCCAGCGGCATTCAACCGTGCTCCGGCGCCAACGCTCCAGAGCTCGCGGACACCGGGTCCCGTAAATCGCGCCCAGTCGGAGAAGCCGAAGACGTCGATCGGCAGCTGGCCTTCCGAGCTTCCTACAGGCGCGGCCAGTGGTGACCGCACTTCCATATTGAACGAGGATACTCGCGACGCGTGCAGCGTGATCGAATCGCGCGGGAAACCGCGCACAAGATCACGTGGCCTCCACACGAGCGGCAGCACGCGACTGTCAGCGACATCGGCTCCCCACCGTGCCAGTTGTTGAAGCCGTACAGCGAGCGTCAGCGGGCGAACCGGTACGAAGTATTTCCGGTAGTCTGCACCTACGGTTGATACCGACAGTCCACCAAGCGACGTGCCCAGCGACACGCGGTAACGCTCGCCCAACACAGGCGCTGTGAACCCAAATACGGACGTATCGTGCACGAACGCGCTACCAGCGATGAGCGACGTCGTCGTACCCTGCGACGAGCCCGATAGCGTGCTTTCTCCAATCCGCCGCAGCGTAGTGGGATCGAAGATCGTGCTCGTTGTCTGCCGGGTAAACGCGATCGAGTCGATGCCAAGGCTCGTCTCGATACGACGTGCGCGACTGAAGGGATAAATCGCCAGTGCCGACAGCCGCCGGTGACGCTGCTCGTCGATCACCGCCTGCTGCAGCAGCACCCGTTCACCATTGCTGGTCGTTGTCTCGCGAATCTGTATGCCCGCTCCGACGGCCCAAGGCAGATGGCTCCCCGCGATCCCCCAGTTCCACCGAGAGCCCCGGTTGATGTACGTCGTCTGCATGGCGAAATCACTGGCGTGTCTCCCGACCTGGATCGCCGACTGCAGCTGCTGCTCCCCGAGCAGATCGCCGAGTGTCAGTGACACGCCGGCACGCATGAAGGTCCCGAATGGGCCGCCTCCGGCGCTCATGTACGGTTGCCCCAGAGTGAGCAGCGACATTCGCGACCGGTACGGACGCGAGGCGAAGATTTCGGGCTGCGCATCCGTTCCCGTCGGCGTCGCCTGCGGCAGCCGATCGGCGGTCGTTACGTTCGCCTCGCCAGGTTCGCCGAGATCGGTGGCAACAATCCGGTAGCGGTCGTCCGTGTACACGGTCGCCGCAAGCTGCGTTCCCGCCGCTCCGAGAGAAATCGGCGGGCTGAGTGGGGCGATCCCGCTGACCCCAATGGGATCGCCAGTGATCCGGGTGAAATCGTGCGCGGCGAGGTCCATTCGATAAACGTTGCTGATGCCACTGGCGTCGGATACGAAGTAGATACAGTCTCCTGATGGCGCCCACTGTGGGCTGATATTCTTCCCGCCCGCCAGGCCACCGAGGTATTCGACCTCCGCGGAGCGCACGTCGATCGTGCCAATGTCGTACTGTCCGAATGTCAGCGAGTCGATAGACGATGAGAAACGATCCGAGGCGAAGGCGATCCGCGTTCCATCCGGGGACCAGGTGGGTTGCAGATCCGAATAGGCGTCGGCAGTGAGTGCGCGTAGCGCGCGATCTTTAGGACGCAGCACGTAAAGATCGGTTGTCCCGCCTTTGATCGCGCTGAACGCGATCTGTGTGCCGTCAGGCGACCAAGAGGGACTGAAGATCTGATCGACGTCAGGCACAGGGATCTGTTCGCGGACCGATCCAGATGGCATGTCGAAGACCGTCAACAGGGGAGCGCCCGCGCTCACAGTCGCGAACACGAAGGAACGGCCGTCGGGAGCCCACGATCCGGAAGAGTCGATGAACTGCACACGATCGACGTGCGCATCCGTTGCGGTCGTGAACAGTTTGCGCAGCGTCGCGCCGGTCGATGGATCAGCGGCGAAAATATCAATCGAATAACGATCGCGTTCGGAGAGATAGATGAG